>JAADFC010000118.1 GCA_013153105.1 Thermoproteota archaeon | reverse complement strand
TAGCCAGGATACGCGGCCTCTGCAGCCCCCGCGACTGCAGCTGCGGAGACGGGGCGGGCGGCGCAGAGGGGGTCGCGGAGGACTTCTGCAACATACACGAGTGCCTCGAGAAGCTCCTGGGCAGAGGCTACAAGCTGTACACCGGCTTCGCGGCGAGGGGCGGGCGGCTCCTGGTCTACACCCCCGAGGGCTTCGTGCCGCTGGACAGCCTGCCCCGATGCCTCGCCGGGGGCGGCTGCCGCGGCGAGAAGCCGCAGGCCAGGCGGCGTGTAGGCATCGCGCTCAACCCGGCCACCAAGACTGTCAGAGAGGGCCTCCTCTACACCAGCGAGGAGCTCCACGTGGAGCCCGGCTTCAGCTACGCGGCGCTAGTCCTAGCCGACTCCGGGCGCAGCGTGGCAGGGGCGTTCCAGGGGCCGGGTGCGCCCGCGACCAAGCTCGGCGCCGACATGAAGACGGTCAGCATAAAAGTGTCCGAGGCCGGGGCTTCTCCCGAGCGCCTCCTCGCGAGCTGCCAGGGGGAGGGGCGGCGCTGGCTTCTCCTGCTGGCCTCGCCCGCCCTCCTGGACGAGAGCCCCTGGAGCGGGGTCGTGCTGCTAGACCGTATGCACGCGGAAAAGCTCTTCGAAATGCTTGTGGAGACCTCCGGCCTGAGCCTCGACGGGCTGCGTTTCAGGCGGGTCCAGGTGCCGAAGGGCTCCCCGAGCGTTGAGGCCCTGGCGCCGGGCTGGTGTACGCCGCGGGGCTCGCCGAGGAAGCCGATGCTCCACATACCCGCAGGCACGGTCTTCGAGGTGGAGGCCTCGAGGGAGGCAGTGGCCGCTATCGTCAAGAGGGGGCTGGGCCTGGGCACCAGGCTGGGGTGGGGCACAGTGGTAGCCGCCTGCGTCGATGAGTAACATGGTACTCTAGAATTTACTCTAGAATTGTAGGAGTACCGCCTGCTCGGGCCTGGTCTTCCTGCAGGGCTTTGTCTCTTCTGCTATCTCCCGGTAGGTCTCCGGGGGTATGTGAGTCATTACCACTGTTGCGCCCCTCTCCTTAGCTTCGACCACCGCTGTTACGGTCATCGCCTTGCGGCCCCCGGTTACGTCTACTATGTCGCCCTCGTCTATGATCTCTGCGAGGAGCCCGCGGAGATTATGGAGACGCTCCTGGCTGTCCACATCGTTGAAAGGGGTGACATAGATGCTTGTCTTCACCCCAGGCTGTAGGGGCGAGTTGCCGGTGGCGGGGCAAGGGCAGCTTCTGGCTATCTCAATCGCCTCTGTGGCCCACTGTTCGCGGGTTGAGATTACCAGTACCTCGTCTAGCTCACTGAAGCTGAGCAGCCGGTGCTCGAGGAGCTTGCAGAGGGTGGTGTGTAGCACGCCGGGGCTGGTGCCCACGAGGCTAACCAGCCTCCTCCCCATGCCCTGCAACCCCCGTCGCCTAGGGGGCCTATGTGAGCTGTGCTATCCTAGCGAGCACCGGTATACGGCGTTCGGGGAGTATCGGCCCGGAGATGAGGGCCTGGCCCGGCTCGAGGTCTGGGAGCTTCTCCACCATCTCCTCGCTGGTGCTCTCGACGCTCCTGCGGAGGGCTGCGAGGTCGTCGGGGTTGGTCACCCTTAGGGCTATCAGGCTGGCGGCCTGGCTGAGCACGTTCTGGTCCACGAAGCCGGGCCGCTGGGTTACTAGGACGAGGCTGAGCCCGTACTTGCGGCCCTCGCGGGCGATGCGGAGGAGCGCCCTCCCGCTGGGGGTCTCCTCGCCTGCGGGGGCGTGGTTGTGGGCCTCCTCGACTACTATCAGGGTCTGCTGGCCGGGCTGGTAGCCGGTGGAGGCTATCCTGTACAGCTCGTCGAGCAGCTTCGCCACGTGTATGGAGGTGCCGCCGAGGCTGGGGTGGGCCAGGTGGACTATGGTGAAGCCCTCATACACCCTCTCGGCCAGGAGCCGGTACTGGCCCGCGTCGAGGAGGGGGCTGACCATCCTTCCCACCTTCTTCAAGGCGCGAGCGAGGCTGGCGCGGGTACCGGGGTGGAGACCCCCTAGCTCCAGGGACGCGAGCCTGGCGCCCAGCCGGAGGGTGTCCTCCCAGCGCTTGGATAGGTCGGGCCACCTTGTCGAGAGGGCGCTGTGGGTTGCCGCAGCGTCCCTCGGCGCGTCGGGCTGCTCGACGAGGTGGGGGAGCAGGAGCAGGTTGTGCAGCGCCTTGGTGGGCACGAATCCAATGTCTACATGTCCCTCTATGATTTTCTCTATGGCCTGTTCGGGGCTGCCCGTGCCGCCGGCTGCAGCCAGGGCTAGGTCGCTCACAAGCCTCTCCGCAGCGTTTGCCAGCTGGTCTGGGCTGGACAGCTTCTTTTGGCGTTGGAGGCGGCTGAGTATGTCCACTATGGCGTTGAGCCCGCTGACGGTGAGTATGCCCTCCACGTCGAGGACGCCGAGCCTGTCGGCTAGCTCCGTGAGGGCCTGGGGGAGCTGCTCTGAGCGTGTGCCGCTGAGTGCGTAAACCTCCTCGACGGTCAGCGCATCCGGGAGAGGGGCAGCCACCACAAGCAGAGCATCACGGCTGCGGAGCAGCCTGGCGGCGTCATCCCTGCCTACCGGCCGCGGCTGGCCGCCGGGGGCTGCGTGGTAGATGTTGTGGCGGCCGTAGACGAGCACCTCTACCCGGGTGCCAGGGTACCTACCGGCTATGGCCTTGGCGAAGTCCGCCACTGTCTTGGCGTAGGCTCGGTCGGCGCTGCCGCTGAGGCTTATAGTCGAGAGGTCGTAGGGAACTAGAATCGTCTTGGGAGCCTTAGACAGCCACATCCCCCTCGACAGGACGGCGGCCATGGAGGGGCAGAGCCTCCTGGGGCGGAGGACGGCGTCGAGCAACGTAACCCCGCTCGGTGGCTGGTAGGGGTGGCCGGTGTACTCGCCGCTGACGTCTAGCACCACCACGCCGCCGCCACGGGAGAAGGCGGGCTTCCACCAGGCGTACTCGGCGACCAGCCTCTTCACCGTCTCCGACTTGCCGCTCCCCGTCTGCCCTATCACCGCCAGGTGGGTGTCAAGCCTGCGGGGGTCCAGGAGGACGCCGACGCTCGGGTTGTAGGCCAGCGAGCCCATGTAGAGGCCTGCGCCGTGGCGGGGGCGGAGGAGCCCCTGCAGCAGCCCCGGCGGGGGCTCGGCGACCACGCTCATCGGCCTGGGAGGCTCC
>JAADFC010000051.1 GCA_013153105.1 Thermoproteota archaeon | reverse complement strand
CTGCTGGTCGGCTCGAGGTAGACGTCGAGCCCAGCCGAGCGCAGCGGGCTGGAGAGCAGCCCCGCCCTCACCGTGGCAGTGCACGCCACCGCCGCCGGCGCCTCCTGGCTGCACGAGGCGTCGAGGCCGCCGGTCATGAGGTAGACTATCGGGTTCTCCATGACGTCGAGGGCCGTCGCCAACTGCTTGGCGACGGCGCTGCCGCCGAAGCCGCTCTCCAGAACGAGGCCTATGAACGTCAGGGCGTAGCTGAGGTAGGAGCCGTACTTCTTGACGGCCTCCACCCCGGGGCTCCGCGCGGCCGCCAGCGCCACCCGGAGGGGCGCGTCGCCCTCCACCCTCAGCTCCAGCCTGGCCTCGTAGGCGCCCTCCACCATACCGGAGACGTCCAGCCAGAGGCGGAGTATACCCCGGCGCCCCGTGTAGGGCCGCATGGCGAAGAGCTTCACATGCGCCTCCCCTCCGTGGAAGCCGTCGTAGGCTACGGTGAACTGCTCGAGCTCGTAGACCTGGTCCTCGGCCTCATAGGCCCCGCGGAGGCTGGGGAGGCCGTCGATATAGCTCCTGACCACAGCGGTGTAGGAGACCCATGTAGAGGCCGTGTCGAGGAACCACCGCTCCCAGGGCTCCGCCCCCTCCACCACCACGCGCAGCGGCAGAGCCTCGCCGGAGGCCAGGTAGCGGGAGACGAATCCATAGCTGCTCCACGGCGGCAGCGTGCGCCGGCAGGAGAACACCTGCCGCACCATGACGCCCAGGTTCTCGGTCCTCGTGTAGCCCCTGCACAGCAGCGCATCGCCCATGTAGACGCTCACAGGCCTGCTGGGCGTCCGCGCCTCCCACGGCGGCTGGGGCTCGCTGTACACCCTGACGGACAGGGTGAGAGGCCGCTCCACAATAGTGGTGGCGGGAACCAGGTAGACGTTGAGCACCCCCAGAGGCATGTAGGCCGCGTCGAAGCAGGGGCCAGTGTTGTAGCACCAGCTGGAGGCTACACTCAGCCTCGTATAGTAGGTGAACTCCCTCTGGTCAGGGCTGAACGGCGAGGAGAAAACAGCGTAAGCCTCGCCAACGCCGCGGATAACCACCTTAACCGGGCCACCCCACGCCGCCGCCTCGACGCAGAGCCTCGCAGCCCCATGGCCCAGGCCACGGCTCAAGTACCGGTAGCCCACCAGCGCCACAGGGTCGCCAGGCTCCACCCGGAGCTGGCGCGCCTCCGCCAGGACGGTGCAGCCCCCGTCGCCGCAGAGCTGCACACGTGCATCAACACTCGCCCCCCCGTCGCCGGCGGGGATGAGCCACGCCACCACGGTTACGCTCCTCGTCGAGTCGAGCAGCCTGACGTCGACACACCTCCTCACCCGGCCGCCTCCGGGGACGGTGAACTCGGCAGCCCGCGTCGGCACCTTCTCATCCATGTTGAATGGTAGTGTGTATGTTGTTCTTTGCCTGGTGCTGGTTTGCCACCAGTCCTGGGGCGTGGGGGGCTGGGGCGGCTGCCGCTCTAGAGGCTCCGCCGCCGGCCCCGGCGGTGCTGTGGCTAGCTGTCTCGTGTCCACATAGTATACCGCCTCCACGCCGTCTATGTGGAGGGCTATGTAGAGCCTCCGGTGGCTGTGGAGGGGCGGCAGCGGCGGGAGCGGCTGCAGAGGCTCCCAGCCCCCAGCCCAGCCCCCGGGGGCGGGGCGGCCGAGGGGGAGCACAGCCACACCTCCAGGAGCGGCGGCGAGGCCAACAACCTCGCCGTGGGGGAGCCGGATGCTATACTCCACAAGCCTGGGCAGCACGAGTACAGGAACACCATCCCACAAATAGACGCCGGGAGCCAATGAGGTACTGAGAGTAGGGGAAAACTCCTGGGCCGCACCCTGCCTCTGTATATCAGGTATATGAGGAAGCGAGGTCATTGACTGGTTTGCTATGCCTCTATTTGCCATATTTGGAGGATATGCGAGAGACGTCGTTGCCAGTATAGCTATGGTAAGGAACGCGGCTAGTATATGTGGGCTATTCTTCATAGTTATGCACCCTAGCAGTAGGGGGCGCCTAGCAGCTTGGCTTTAAAACTCGTTACAAGGAGTAGAATGGTGAGGTTTTAGGCGCAGCTTGCCGCGAGAAGGCTAACCCCTTCAAAGAGGGGCTTCGGGCCGACCGCTTCTCCCCATCCCTGGGGGAGCCTTGCCCCCTCTCGGCGGGGGGCCTGGGCTCCCCGGTGGCTGGCACTAAGCCTTCTCCACATCGCCCCTGGCGGGGTGTGCGGCGGGGGGTTGGGGATAACCTTGTGGGCTGCCTGTGGATAGGGTTCTAGAGGGGCTCCCTCTCCGGGGCGGCTGTGCGGCTTGAGTGTTGGGCTGTGCGGGGGTGGCGGCTGTGGCGGAGGAGCTTGAACATGGTATTCCGGGGCATGCGTCGAAGAAGGCTTGGGCTAACAGGCTTCAGCAGTGGCTGAAGAGTCGTGGGGTGAGGTTTGAGGCTGAGGGTGAGGCTACTAGGATTAGCCTGGATAGTGGGGTGCTTGTGGAGATAGCTGAGAGGGTTGGCGGTGGCGAGGGGTTTGACGTCGTGGTCTCGGTGCCGTTGCCTGGGTCTGGTGAGGAGGTGGGCGACGAGACTCTGGCGGCGCTGCGGGACGCGTTTGAGCTTGTGGGGCTGCTTGGTGGGGAGCTGCGCTACGAGCTTGACGACAGCCTGCCGGGGTACCCGGTGCTCCGCATCATGAGGGGGTTCGAGGACCCGGAGAGGATGGTTGACGCTCTTATATCGGCGCTTGACAGGCTTCTCTCCAGGTAGCCTGTCGCCCCTCCCTCCTCGGGGGCTCCGGCTTGGCCCGTGGTGGCTGCGGGTTTGTTGACGCGTCTCCGTCCCCGGCTGCGGGTTGTGGTCGAGTCTGTGGCGCGGCCTCTCTCGAGGTTGCCGGCTGACTTCTACACGGTGCTGGGCCTCGTCATGGTTGTGCCCTACCTCTACGCGTGCATGCTCGGCCGCCCGCTGGCGGCGGCTGTGCTGCTCCTGGCGGGCGCTGCTATGGACGCGGTTGACGGCGCCGTGGCGCGGCTGCGTGGGGAGGCGGGGCCGCGGGGGGCGTATCTGGATAGCCTGCTTGACCGGGTCGCCGACCTGGGCTACGCGGCTGGCCTCCTCCTCCTGGGGTATGGGGTCTGGAGCGTCTACCTCTTCGCGGGTGGCGCCCTGTTGACGAGCTATGCGCGGGCGCGGTTCGAGAGC
>JAADFC010000072.1 GCA_013153105.1 Thermoproteota archaeon | reverse complement strand
CACCGCTAAAGACGGGCCCCACGCGCCCCACCGGCAGCCGGTGCAGACGGTGGCCAGCCTAGTCGAAGCCGCGGCCGGCCCAAGGGCGCTCCGCCTCCTCCGCCGCGCCTGCCGCAGCAGCTGCCTCCAAGGCTGCCGGGAGAGGCTGGAAGCAGTGCTGGAGACCCTCGAGGAGCAGCCGCCCCAGGTGCTAGCAGCCTTCGCCGCCCAGGCCCTCGCGGTGCTCGCCGAGTTCGCCCGCGCAGCCGCGGCCGAGGCGGCGGAGAAGCAGTGCTGGAGAGAGCTCGCCGACCTAGCCGAGGCCGCGGAGGCCCTCGAGAAGGCTGTGGAGAGGCTCACGCCGGTGGCGGGGAAAGAGTAGGGTGGAGGAGGGGGAGGGGCTACTCCTCGACCACCGGGCCTATCGCCTGCTCACCCACCCACCTGTTTATCTCCTCCACGTACTCGTCCACCATCCTCTGAATCTTCTGTATCTCCTCCTCGGTCAGGTGGCGGAACCTCCCCTGTATCCGCAGGTACTCCCTTACCGGCTTCCTCTTCGGCACCTTCACCGTCACCCTCGGCTTGCCGTTCTCGATCTCGAGCTGCACCCACATCCCAGTCTGGACGGCGAGCCTCGACACGTGTATCGTGTGCTCGTTCCTTATCCTCCACCCGGGCGTGCAGGGGCTGTAGACGTGCACCAGGCTCGGCCCACGGGTCTCATAGGCCTTCCTGAACTTCTCCATCATATCCGTCGGGTACGCCGGGTTGGCGGTGGCTATGTAGGGTATACGGTGCGCCAACGCTATGCCTATGATATCCTTCTTCGGCCGCGGCTCACCCCTCATCCTCTTGCCCACCGGGGTCGTGGTGGTCCACGCCCCGAGGGGCGTGGCGCCACTCCTCTGGATACCCGTGTTCATATACGCCTCGTTGTCGTAGACCACGTACATCACGTCGTGGCCCCTCTCCATCATGCCGCTCAGGCTCTGCAAGCCAATGTCGAACGTGCCGCCGTCACCCGCTATCGCCACAACCTTAATGTACCTGTCCTTGAACACGCCGTACTTCCTCTGAAGCGCCTTCAATGCGGCCTCGACGCCGCTAGCCCCCGCAGCCGTGTTCTCGAAGGCCAGGTGCAGCCACGGGTTCTTCCAGCTCGTATACGGGAACGGCGTCGTGGTAACCTCCACGCAGCCGGTGCCCATAACCACTATAGCGTCCTTACCCACAACCTTCATGAGCATCCTCATTATCAGCGCCGCCGCACACCCCTGACACATGTTGTGGCCGGGCGCGAACTGCTCCGGCCTAGGTATATCCCAGATGGTCCGGACAGGCTTCTTCAACGCCTCCACGACGGGTCACACCCCCACCGTCTGCGAGGCTGGAGCATGTGAGGGGGAGAGCACCCCCTGGGAGCGGGAAAGAGCGGGAGGGGCTACATCTTCTGGTCGTCGTCGGGGTTGTGTCCCTTGACGCCGTAGAAGTAGGTTCTCTTGGCGCTGGTCCCGGCCTTGGCGTGCTCCATCAGCTTCTTGTACATCGCCACTATGTCCCTCACGAATATGTCCCTCCCGCCCATGCCGTGTATGAAGCTGGCCATCGGCTTCACTATGCCCCGCAGCGCCAGCGCCGTGGCGACCTCCATGAAGAGGGGGTCCTCCACCACGCCGCCATAGCTTATCGCGCGGTTCAGGGTGCCCACAGCCTCAACGTTCTCCAGCGCCTTGACAAGCTCCTCGGCGGGGAACGGCCTGTACACCCTGATCTTAACCATGCCTGCCTTCACGCCCTCCTTCCTCAGCCTGTTCACCGCCGCCTTCACCAGGCTCGCCGTAGCCCCGAGGCTGACGAGGGCCACCTCAGCGTCGTCCATCATGTACTCCTCTATGAACCCGTAGCTCCTCCCGTACCTCCTGCCGAACTCGCGGCCCGTCTCCTCTATCACCCTCCTCGACTCCCTCATGGCGCGGACCTGCTGGTACTTTATCTCGTGGTACCACGCCGGCACGCCGACCACGCCGAAGCTCATCGGCATATCGGGGTTGAGCGTGGGCCTGTACCCGTAGCGGCGCTTGGGGGCGAAGCGGAGCGCCTCCTCCCTGCCCAGCGGCTCGAGGGGCTCAACCGTGTGGCTGAGGATGTAGCCGTCCAGAGTCACCACCACGGGGAGCAGCACGTCCGGGTGCTCCGCTATACGGTAGGCCTGCACCACGTTGTCGTAGGCCTCCTGGACGTTCTCGCTGAATATCATTATCCACCCCGTGTCCCTCATGCCGAAGGCGTCGGAGTAGTCGTTCCAGATGTTTATCGGCGCGCTCAGCGCCCTAGTCGTGAGGGCCATGACCACCGGCTGCCGGAGCCCCGAGGCTATGTAGAGCATCTCATGCATGAACTCCAGGCCCTGGCTCGCCGTCGCCGTGAACACCCTCGCCCCGGTCGCCGCCGCCGCGACCACCGCGCTCATCGCGCTGTGCTCGCTCTCCACGTGTATAACCTCGGCGTCCAGCTCCTCGTTAGCCACGTACTCCGTTATCTTCTCCGCAATCTGCACCTGCGGCGTTATAGGGTAGATAGCGGCCACGTCTATATCAACATCCCTAACCGCCATCGCAACCGCGAAGTTACCCTTCGCAGCCACCCTCCTCCTCGCAGCAGGCCTGGCCTCCTGCTCCCTCCTCTGCTCAACCGCGACCGCCACCGCGCGCCACCCCCTCACCTCTCCTCGGGCACCATCTGGATAGCGTTCACCGGGCACTCGAAGGCGCAGATGCCGCAGCCCTTACAGTGGTCGTAGTCCACCTTGTAGCTGACCTTGTAGCGGCGCCCCTTGCTGGTCACATACTCCTCGTCGACCTCGAGTATCGCGCTGTCGGGGCAGTAGACCCAGCAGAGCCTGCAGCGTATACACTTCTCCTGGTCTATCACCGGCTTGATCGTGCGCCACGCGTGGGTCTTGAGCTCCTCCGTGTTCCCCGGCCACGGGACTATACCGGCTATCGGCACCTCGTCCCACTTGGTGGGGTACTTCTTGCCGAGGTAGCGGGTGACGTCCTGGTTCTCAGTCACAGGCAGACCACCTCCGTCTTCTCATACGCCTCCTTTATCGCGCGGAGGTTGGGCTCTATCACGTGGGGCCTGTCGGAAAAACGGTCCTTCACCGCCTCCATTATCGAGTCGAGCCCCACGACCTTGGAGGCCCGGACCAGGGCGCCTAGCATCGAGGTGTTCACTATCGGCGCG
>JAADFC010000146.1 GCA_013153105.1 Thermoproteota archaeon | reverse complement strand
GCGGGGCTGGCGGCGGAGGCTGTCGGGGGGCTCGCCTACCTCTACGAGGACGACCTCTACAGCGGCGTCATACTATACGACCTCGGCCTCGACGAGGCCTTCGCGAGGCACGCGGAGAAGGTATGGGCCAGGCTCCGGAGCCGTGGAGTGGAAGAGATAGTCACCCTGGACCCGCACACGACGCATGTTATGAGAGAGGTCTACCCCCGCTACGTGGACGGCTACAGCCTCACAGTCCGCAGCTACCTCGAAGCCCTCGACGAGGCGGGCTGGAGCCCCGGAAACGTCGCCGGGGCCGGGGGCAGGGTTGTGGTCCACGACCCGTGCCTCTACGCCCGCGGCCTGGGCGTGGTGGAGCAGCCCCGCCGCCTCCTACGCAGAGCCGGCTACGAGCCGGTGGACCCGCCCCGGAGCCGCGGCGACACCTACTGCTGCGGCGGCCCCGTCCGGGCGGTCGCGCCAGGCCTCTCGAACGCTATAGCCGGGGAGAGGCTCGAGGAGCTAGCCTCCACCGGCGCCAGGGTAGTAGCGGTCATGTGCCCGATATGCTTCCTAAACCTCTCCAGGGCAGCCGCCGGGAGGGGTGACGTGGAGCTGCGGGACATAGCAGAGCTGCTGGCAGCCGCCCGGGGGTGAGCCCAGGCTGGCCGCCGTGCTTGAGCGCGTGGAGAAGGCCGCCGCCGACCCGGAGCTGCGGCGAGCCCTGAGGAGGGCGGCTTGGAACGCGAGGCTGGCCGTCCGCCGCGCACTTGAGCGGGCGCCCCTGGCGGAGCTGGCGCGGGAGGTGAGGGAGGCCAAGAGGAGGGTCCTCGAAAACCTCGACTACTACATAGAGGAGGCGAGGCGGAGCCTGGAGAGGAACGGGGCCAGGGTCCACCTGGCCTCCACGGGCGAGGATGCACTCGAGGCTATAGCATCCATAGTAGGCTCGGGCAAGACCGTAGTGCTATCGAAGACTATGACCGGCGAGGAGATAGGCCTGAGGGAGCACCTGGAGAAGCTCGGCAACCGGGTGTACGAGACAGACCTGGGCCAGCTGCTCGTCCAGCTAGAGGCCGGCACGCCCTCACACATCATAGCACCCGCCGTCCACATCTCCAGGAGGAGGGCGGCGCGGCTAGTCGCCGAGAAGCTTGGAGCCCCCGTAGACGCTGAGGCGGCGCCCGAGGAGATAGTGGCGGCGGTCCGCGAGAAGCTGCGCAGCATCTTCACAGGGGCCGACGTGGGCGTAACCGGGGCCAACGCGGTGGCGGCGGACACGGGGAGCCTGGTGATGGTGGAGAACGAGGGCAACATAAGGCTAGTCTCGGGGCTCCCCCCGGTCCACATAGCGCTGGTGGGCGTCGAGAAGATAATGCCAACACTCCTCGACGCGGTGAAGGCGGCGATGGTGCAGGCGGGCTACGCGGGCCTATACCCGCCGACCTACATCAACATCGTAAGCGGCCCCAGCAGCACCGCCGACATAGAACACCACCGCGTACCGGGAGCCCACGGCCCCAGGGAGCTGCACGTGGTCCTCCTCGACAACGGCCGCCGCCGAGCCCTCCGCGACCCCCTCCTAAGCGAGGCCCTCCGCTGTGTAAGGTGCGGCCGCTGCCTCTTCGAGTGCCCCGTCTGGAGCCAGGCCGGCCCAGCCTGGGGAGGCAGGGCCTACAAGGGCCCCATGGGGCTAGCCTGGACAGCCATAACAGAATCCGAGGAGCTAGCCGGGGAGCTGGCCTACGCCTGCACCCAGTGCAGAGCCTGCGACGCCGCGTGCCCCATGGAGATACCCCTCACCCGCATCATACACGGCTTAAGAGCGAGGCACGCCAGCAAGCTCCTAGGCTGGAACCCCCGGCCCAGCCTGCCGGCCCCCGGCGCGGCCCCAGACAGTCAATGAGAAGAGGCGCGCGCCCATGGAGGCTGTGCGTGTGGTCAACCTTCGTGTGGAGGGTGGTAGGCTGGTGCCAGATGGTGAGGGTGTGGAGGTGGTGGATGGGAAGAAGTGGCTTGAGCTGGGCTTCCTGACCCTGTGGGCAGCATCGGCCTAGGCGTGTCCGCTCCTCCTACTTTCTCGGTACTGCCAGCTTTGTGCAGCTCTTGTGGACGTATGCGTCGCCGACCTTTATGAACTCGGCTGGGTCGCCGGGCGGGTGCTCGTAGAGGGTGCAGTCGGGTATACCGGCCTCCTTGAAGGCTGCATGCCGGTTGCGGCAGCTCTCGCAGCGGCCGCAGTGGTATCTGCCGCTGAGGTAGCAGCTCCACGTCTCGTATATGAGGTCTCCTATTAGCTGGTAGGTGCGCTTGAGGTTCTCGCTCTTCCTTAGGCCCTCCCTGCTGGGGCTCCATATCTCGAGCCTCCTGCTGCCCCTGAAGTGGCACACCCTAAAGGCGGCCTGGAGCGTCTCGATGCATTCGGGGCTGCAGTCGGGGTAGAGGGGCTCCCACGTGTCCTCCCTCGGCTTTATGTCATCGTAGTGGGCTCCGTAGACTATGTAGATGCTGTCGCCGGGGAACCTGTCCATGAGGCTGTAGGCGTAGGCGGCTGCTATGCTTAGCATGACCACGTTCCTTATCGGCACCACCACCGTCGGCCGGTACTCCTCCTCCACCGCCACAGCCTCGTCGGTGAGCTGGCTCCCCACCCAGAGGCTCGCCATGAAGCTCATGTCTATAATCCTGTGCTCCACTACCCTGCCCTTCCAGCCGCGCTGCTCGGCAAGCCTGTTAAGCTCCCCTATCAGCCGCTTAGCCACCTCGAGCTCCCTGCTCCCCTTCTGGCCGTAGTTGAAGCTCAGGGCGTGCACCTGGCAGCCACGCTCAACCCACTGGGCCATGTAGCCGAAGCTGTCCGGCCCACCGCTCACAATGGCTACCGCGCGGCAGGGCAGCCTCACGACCGGCTCGACGCCCCGAGCCACGCTCTCCACCCCACCACGCAGCCGGGACAAGGGGGGTCAAGGGGTTTCAACCCTGACGCCCAGCGCCTCCAGGCATGGCGTGACCCCCTCCACCACCGCCCACCGCCGCCTCACAGCCGCCACGCCCTCGGAGGCTCGGAGCGCGGTGAGGGGGAGGATGCAGCTGCCCGCGAGCATCCACCGGGGCAGCGCCAGGGGGTCGAGGCCCCTGCCGCGGAGCTCCTCTACAACCCTGGGCAGCGGGGGGCTAACGCCCCGCCTGCGGCGGGGGAGGGGCCGGTGGTAGAGGGTTAGGAGCAGGTTGTTGAGGCCGACCCGCGCCCT
>JAADFC010000021.1 GCA_013153105.1 Thermoproteota archaeon | reverse complement strand
ACACCACAATAAAGATCGTCAAGACCGCCGACAACGACTGCGCATTCGAGGTTATCAAGCTGCATGCCCAGGTTGTAAGGGGGTTCTTCGATACTGGTAGGGTTGAGGCGCAGAGGGTTCACGAGGTTCCTGAAGACGTTCTAGCGGTCTGTAAACCCTATCTGGGCGAGGGCTAATATGCATAACTATATGTTTTTATCAAAATAACGAGGATAAATATAACATGTGTCCCGGGGGTGGTACGCGTGGCTGCGCGTGTACCCGCGGGGCTCGTGGTAGCTGCTGTGCTCGGCGCGGCTGTGGCTCTGTTCCCGCTCTATGGGAAGCACCTGCAACCCTACCTCTGGAGCTACAACCCGAACGCGGTACAGGGGGCGGAGGAGGAGTATACAATAACTGCAAGGGTTGCAGCTGTAAACCCGGCGCGCATGGAGATTGTGGTAGACCACACTGCGATAGCGGTCCGCGGCTACTGGATAGTGGTCCGCGAGGGTGGCGGCGAGGAGCGGCTCTGGGCGGAGGACCTGCTAGCCAGGTACATCAGGCCGGGGATGGAGGTTACGATAAAGTACAAGGAGAGCGGCCGCTGGGGCAGGGTGGCCACCGAGATCGAGGGCCCTGGCTTCAGGGCCTACACGGAGGAGGGGTAGCACACATGAGGAGGGGAGGTGGGCCGCCATGGCGAACGTGATAGTCACAGCGAGGAGGATAAGCGTAATACTCCTCGCGAGCATGGGCCTGTTGACGCTCGTGTCGGGCATGCTGCTTGAGACGATGCCCAGGGGCCCCGGCAGCGGCTACGCGACAGCGCTGGGCCTCCACAAGAACACTTGGACCGGCATACACGTCTACGCAGGCTTCGCCGCGGCGGGTGCTGCGATAGTACACGTGTACACCAACTATCGGGGCCTGCTCTTCCACCTGGGCCTCATAAAGCCGCGGAGGAGGACTGCTAAGCCCGTGCCGCAGGCGGGGCCCGCCGGGGGGACCCGGGGCGGGGTCGGAGAGGCTAGAGGCTGAGGCTGCTGGCCCATCTCTCTTACTTTTCTCGTGCTCTTTTCTCTTGTACTTCCCATTATAGCCCATTATAGCTTAATAGCTTACAGTTCTCATTATCTTTGCGTCTTCACCCGGCTTCATCTGCGGCTACAGCCGCTCCTTCCAGGCCGTGCCTCTCTCCGGGGAGTTGCCGCGGGGCCTCCACGGGGCACGGCGTGTCGTCGCCGCCGCCGGCGGTTGCGCCCTACAGCCGGTGCGGGTGGCGCTGGCTGGGAGGCTTTGAAGGCGGCTGAGGGAGGGCTGGGGTGGACGCTGGCCCGGGTGGGGGCTCGCTGCTCTGCTCCGTGGGAGGCGCTGGGCTGTGGCTAGGAGGCCTCGTGACTATCAGCTGGAGGCGGCGCGGTGGGCGCTGGAGCGTGGCCGCGCTGTTGTCTGCATGCCTACGGGGACTGGTAAGACGCTTGTGGCCGCCCTGTGGATTAGGGGGCTGCTGGAGGCGGGGAGGGCTAGGAGGGTTCTGGTGCTGGAGCCGACCCGGTTTCTGGTCGAGCAGGTTGCGAGGTTCCTGAGGGAGGAGGGGCTCGACGCGGCGCCGGTGCATGGGAGCCTGCCTCGGGGGCTGCGGGCTGAGAACGCTAGGCGCGCCCGTGTCGTGGTTGCGACGCCGGAGATTGTGGCGGCGGAGATGGAGCTCTTCTCCAGGCTGGGCTTCGATGCTGTGGTGGTGGACGAGTGCCACCATACGACGGGGCAGGATGCGTACCGGGTTGTGTTGGAGTCTCTTCCCTTCCGGTGGAGGCTGGGGCTCACCGCGTATGTGCCGCCGAGCAGGAGGGCTACGATAGAGGATGATATCGGCGAGATACGCTGCTGGAGCTGGAGCGACCCGAGGCTGGCGAGGTACATACCGGAGTGGGCAGCGGAGATCTACGAGGCGCCGTTCAACGAGGCGGAGGAGAGGCTGTACAGGCTGATTGAGAGGCGCTGGGAGGAGGCGGGGGGCGAGCGGGGGGCGAGGACGCTGCTGGGCAACGCGCTGCGCTGGCTCGCCCGGGATGGGGCTCTCGCCCTGAGGGAGACTGTGGAGAGGAGCGAGAAGCTCCGGAGGCTGCTGGAGGGGGAGCCGCTGGAGCTGCTCTACAGCCCTGGGGTCCGGCCGCTGCATAAGCTGGAGGCGCTGGAGAGGGCGCTCCGGGACCACGAGGGGTTCCGTAAGGCGATAGTTTTCGTGGAGCGTGTCGCGGTCGCGGAGAGGATAGCGGAGAGGTTCCCCTGGCTGGAGCCGGTGCTGGTGCTTGGACGGAGGAGGGTTGACCCTAGGGAGGCGCTGGAGAGGGCTAGGAGGCGGGAGACGAGGCTCATAGTGGCGACGAGCGCTGGGGAGGAGGGGATAGACCTTCCCGAGGCTGACCTCCTGGTGGTCTGGAGCAACGTGGCGAGCCCCCTCCGGTTCATACAGAGGCTCGGCCGCATGCTCCGCGCCACACCCGAGGCTAGGGGGGCAGGGCCGCGCACCGCTGTGTTCCTCGTGACGCCGGAGACCGTGGATGTTGACAGCCTTGTCGACGCGCTGCTCGAGGCGCGGAGGGCGGGGGTGCACGTGCCGGTGGAGCCTGGGACCGTGGAGTACCTCTGGACACTCAGTAGGAGGAGGAGGTTCCTGGAGGCGCTCGAGGAGAGGCCTATGCCGCTCGACCTGCTCGCCCGGGCGGTTGGGGCTCCGAGGGAGAAGACCGAGGAGGCTGTGCGGTGGCTGCTGGAGAGGGGCCTGGCGGTCTACATCTACCACCCCGCGCTGGGCAGGGTCTACGCGGCCGCCTCCGCCCTGGAGAGGCTGAGGCGCCTCCACCCCGAGGCGTTCCGGCCCGACCCCGGGGTTAGGCTGACCTGGACCCTCTACGTGGACGGCAGGAGGGTCCGGAGCGTGCGGGACGTGGACCGGGCCAGGGCGGAGGCTAGGCTCCGGGCTGAGATGGAGAGGTTGGGCTGGCTCTCCAGGCTCCAGGCCTCCGGCACCGTGGAGGCGGGGCGGGGGCTGCTCCGCTTCGCCAGGCTGAGCTACAGCTTTCGTGTGGACAGCCTGGACAAGCTGCGTCTGGTGCTGGACAACGCGTACACGAGGGAGGTGCTCCTCTCCCCGGTAAGGTGAGCCGCTGCCTTGAGGCTGCCGCCCGCCGCCGCGCTTCTCCTGGCGCTGCTGGGCATCTCCAGCGCCGCGCCGCTGGCGAGGCTCGCGGCGGTCGACGGCTACACGGCGGCCTGGTGGAGGCTGCTTGTTGGCAGCCTGGCCACCCTCGCCG
>JAADFC010000067.1 GCA_013153105.1 Thermoproteota archaeon | reverse complement strand
ACAAGACGTCGCCGAGCAGCGCCTCCCTAACCACGAGCCCCTCGGTCGAGGCTGCCTGGGACCACCGGCAGACCCTGCACCTCCACGGCGACCCCGCCGCGACGAGCCTGGCCGCAGCCTCGCCCGGGCAGACGTGGTAGAGCGGCAGCTCCTCGACCCGGATGAGGCTGGCGTAGAGCAGCCTCGCCCTAGCCCCCCGCCCCTCCAGCGGCCACCCACCCCTCCAGACCCGGCCCCGCGGCGCCTGGGCGGGCAGCGTAAAGCGGTGCACGTCCCCCTGGAAGCTCTCCTGCAGGGGCTGTGGACGCGGCTCTGGAGGCTTGGGACGCCTTGATGGTTGAGCGCGCGGCGCGCTTCGAACTATACGGCGCGGTGCGCCTCTACGAGCGTGTCCGCGTGCTCGAGCTCTACGGTGTGGGCGCGGCGGGTGACGGGGTTCACGTGGTTACGCCGTCCCTCCTCGAGGAGGAGGCGCCGAGGCTGGCTGTAGTTGTGCCGGTGAAGAACGATGAGCTGTTGACACTCGAGGGCGTCATCTCCGGCATACCCCACGCGTCCCCGGTGATAATAGTCTCCGCCTCCGACAGGGAGCCCGTGGACAGGTACAGGCACGAGCTGGAGCTTGCCAGGCTTGTGCACGAGAGGACCGGCAGGCAGGTGATGGTGATACACCAGCGTGACCCCGCTTGGCGCAGGGCGCTGGAGGGCACCCCCCTCGAGGCGATGCTGGGCGAGGACGGGCTGGTTAGGTACGGGAAGGGGGAGGGTATGCTCCTTGGCTTCCTGGCAGCGGCCTGGCTCGGCGCCAGGTATGTGGGGTTCATAGACAGCGACAACTACGTGCCGGGGAGTGTTAGCGAGTACGCCGTCGCCTACATAGCCGGGTTCACCATGGCCAGCAGCCCGAGGAGCATGGTCAGGATAAAGTGGCCCTACAAGGGGAAGATAGCCGGCGTGCCGGGCGACGTCTACCTCCGCCGCCGCGGCAGGGTGTCGATGCACACCAACCGGGTGCTCAACATGGCTATAAGCCTTCTCCGCGGCGTCGAGACGGATATAGTGCAGACGGCGAACAGCGGCGAGCACGCGCTCACCGTTGAGCTGGGCCTCGAGATGGAGTGGGCGGGAGGCTTCGCGGTGGAGCCCTACCAGCTGGTCAGCCTGCTCGAGGGCTGCTGGCTCCACCGCCGCCCCTGCCCCTCCGGCGGCGAGGGCATAGACGTGCTGCAGGTGGAGACCAGGAACCCCCACCTGCACGCCGAGAGGGGGGAGGAGCACCTGGTGTCGATGCTGGCCACAAGCCTGGGCACAGTGTACCATAGCAGCCTCGCGCAGCCCAGGGTGCGGGAGGAGATAATCCAGCTCCTCAGGGAGCAGGGCTACCAGGGTGAGCCCCCCAAGCCGAGGGTCTACCCGCCGCCGGGCAGGGAGACGCCCCGGAAGGCTATGGAGGCGCTGCTCGCGGAGAGCAGGGACACCCTGGTGCTCCCCGAGCGCTAGGCGGGGTCGGGTGTTTTGGAGGTCTGCCCGAGGCCCGTCTGCGGGGTCTTCTACACCGACGTAGACGGGACGATGATAGACTCCCAGTACCGCCTCGACCCAGAGGCTCCGGCTGCGGCGGCGAGGCTGCAGGAGGCGGGTATAGCGGTCGTCCTGGTTACCAGCAAGACGCTGGAGGAAGCCCTCCTCTACGTGGGGCGGCTCGGGCTCCGGAGGTGCCCCGGCTACGCGGTGATAGCCGAGGAGGGCGCCGTAATCCACGCGCCTCCCGGCGTGCTGCCCGAGGAGACCATAGTCCTGGGCAGGGTGTCCCCCGAGGAGGCCCTCAGCCTCATCCCCAGCGGCTGCAGGGGGAGGGTCAAGCCGATACAGTGGATGACTGTCGAGGAGGTGGAGGAGCTGACGGGCCTCCCCTCCAGGGAGGCGGAGGCGGCGAGGCTTAGGAGGGCCACCGTGGCCCTGCACGGGCCCCGCGGCTGCCTCGAGGAGGGGCTCCGCCGTGCCCTAGCCTCGGGGCTCTACGCCAGGCTCGGCAGGGTCTTCCTCATAGTAGGCCGCCACCCGGGCAAGGCGGGGGCCGCGGTGGAGCTGGAGAGGAGGAGCCCGCGGCTCCGCCTGGCGAGGCTCCGCGCGGCGGCGGGCGATGACCCGATGGACGAGGAGCTGCTGGCCCTCGCCGACCTGGCGGTGGTTGTCGCTGAGCCCTCCACGGGCAGGCCCCGCTTCACCCCCCGGCTGCAGGGCTACGTGTTGGCCGAGCCGCCCCCCGCCGGGTGGAGGAGGCTAGCGGAAAGGCTGGCGGGTGCCGCCGCTAGCCTCTGCGGCCTCCACGCCCCTCCATGATATACTCGAGGGCGACCAGGGCGTAGATCACGCTCCAGAGGAGGTCGTAGCCCGCCTCCTCGAGGGCCTTGTAGAGGAACAGGCCGCCCAGGACCAGGTAGAGCCCAGCCCTGACAGCGCCTACTACACATCCCTACCCCGCATACCTCCCGGCTGCACCCCGCACCGAGGGAGGCTAGGGCTGCGGCTACCCCCTCATAAGCCTCCTCCAAGCAGCCCTCAACTCTCCAGCTAGCCCCAAGTCGTCCCGGAGCACGACGCCGTGCTCCGCCGCCTCCACCGCCAGGGGGTTCCTCCTCCGGAGCATCTCGAGCGCCTCCTCGGGCGTCCACGCCACAACCTCATAGCCGGGCGGAGCGTCCACCAGCCGCAGCCGCTCCAGCGGACCCAGCCCCCGCAGCCACGGGGCCGCGAGGACTATGTCGACGTCGCTCCAGGCGTTGAAGTCGCCGCGGGCGTAGCTCCCTACGAGGATGACCGTCGCGGGGGCGGGTAGCGTCGCTGCCCACCGGCGGGCCTCTGCTATCACCCGCTCCCTCTGGAGCCTCCGTCTCCTAATCGCAGGCGGCTCCATTGCTCCTCCACCCAGGCTAGGACCCGGCGCGCGCACTCTATTGCCTCAGCTGCATCGCGCCTCGTGAAGTAGAAGTGTGGCGGCCCCTCGCTCCACGCGTCCGGATACCTCGTCGGGATGTAGAGCTTGTCGAGGAGCTTGCCGCAGTCTATAACGTCGCTCGGGGGCTCCACGGAGAGCAGCCGGGCGGCCTCCAACAGCAGCCGGGCGACGCTATGCCCGTAGCGTGGCTGCCCGAGGCCGCGGAGCAGCCCCTTCACGGCAAGCTCTGCGGCTTGCTGGGCTTTGAAGCAGGCCCAGTTGTAGTCGCCCCTCTCCGCGTCGGCTTCCGCCGACGACAGCGTGGCCCGGGCGGCTTCCATCCAGCGGCTGTACTCATCCTCGTCGAG
>JAADFC010000114.1 GCA_013153105.1 Thermoproteota archaeon | reverse complement strand
GAGAGGTTATAGCTCCGCAGCCCGGGGCGGGGGCCGCAGGGGCAGAGCCATGGTCAAGGCGCCGCGCGGCTACCGGCACCGTACGAGGAAGCTGCTAAGGAAGCATATCCGCGAGCGTGGTGCTGTGCCGCCGCTGAGCCTCATAATGCACGAGTACAAGCCGGGCGACAAGGTTTACATCATAATCAACCCCTCCGTCCACAAGGCTATGCCGCACCGCCGCTACCACGGGAAGGTTGGCACAGTGGTTGGTAAGAGGGGGAAGGCGTATATAGTCCAGCTGAGGGTCGGGAGCAAGATAAAGACCCTCTTCATAAGGCCGGAGCACCTGAGGCCGGTGCCCCCCGAGGCCCTCGGCGGCAAGGAGTGAAGCCAACGCAGCCGCCCCGGCCTGTGCACCGGGCCACTCGAGGCCCCACAGTTTAGCGGGCGCTCCATGTGCCCGCCATGTCTCTCCCACGTAGCCTCTGCCGCGCGGAGGGTGGCGTAGGCTATGACCAGGATACTGAGGCAGGAGCGGGTGCCGCTGCCGGTTGTAAAGGAGATACTCGAGTCCATGATGCATGTTATAGGCGATAATCCGGTAGTGGCTAAGGCGTATGAGCACGTGAAGATGTTCTCGAAGTGTGGCGCTGAGGAGGCGCGTGAGGCTGTGGCCAAGCTTCGCGAGATAGGTTTTAGCGAGACGGCGGCGGTGATGCTTGTCAACCTGCTCCCGGAGAGCCTCGAGGAGGCGAAGGCCCTCCTGGGCGACCTCGATGGGGGATACGAGGAGGATAAGATAGAGCGTGCTCTCGAGGTTCTCTCCGGCTGCCGGGGCGGCTAGTGGCGGGGTCCGGGGCCTCGGCCCCTAGGTTATAGTCTCCCTGCCGCTGGCTGGTAGCGGGGTTGCCTAGCGGCTGCTGGGCCTGTGGCGCGGGGCCTGGTTGCTTTGCAGGGGAGGCGCGGCGGTAGGAGGAGGGGTGGCAGGTACCGAGAGATATACGCCTATGTGCTCGACTTCCTCCCGTCTGGAAACCCGGAGGATAGGCATCCTGTTCATCGTACGCGTCCGGTGGTCCAGCTAATCGGCGAGGACTACTTCACGTTGATGGAGGCGTCGCCCCGCCCCGGGGCCCAGCTCGAGGTTGGCGAGAGGGTCTACGTTGGGCCTGTGGCCGAGGAGAGGCTGAAGATAGCTAAGGTCGACTTCGACATAGAGTACGAGGATTTGACGGGTTTTGCTAAGGGTATGCTGCCCCAGGTTGTCGAGGAGATCGTGAGGAGCCGGGAGCAGGTGTTCGTTGAGTTCTTCAACATAGCCGGCCCGATAACGCTCAGGTTTCACAGTTTGGAGCTGCTCCCCGGCATCGGCAAGAAGACGGTGATGAGGATCCTCGAGCGCAGGGAGAAGGAGGGCCCGTTCAAGAGCTTCGGGGAGATACGCAAGGTTATACACGCTGACCCCGCCAAGGTGATAGCAGAGAGGATTGTCGAGGAGGTGAAGGGGGGCCAGAAGTACTACCTCTTCGTACGGCCGCCCAGGAGGGAGCGGGAGCAGCCGGTGCCCCCGGTGTTCCTCGACTACCTGAGCAGGATATACGAGAGGCTGGGCCTGCGCAGGGAGGCTCCACAGGGGAAGGGGCGTAGTGGCGGCAGCCGGTGGGCGGGGCCGGGCTAAGAGGAGGCTGGGCCAAAACTTTCTCCGCGCACGCTGGGTGGCCAGGCGCTTCGCCTCCTGGGCCTGCGGCCGCCGGGTCCTCGTCGAGGTGGGCGCCGGGACAGGCTTCCTGACCCGGCACGTGCTGAGCGAGTGCCGCCCCGAGCTTCTCGTCGCGGTCGAGATAGACCCCGACCTGCTCCCGGAGCTGGGGCTGCTCTCCTGGGGGAGCCTGGGCCTCGCCGTGGTGCACTCGGACGCGCTGCACCCACCCGTGGACCTAAGCCGCGTCGAAGGTCTCTACGGGAGCATCCCATACAACATAACCGGCCCTCTTCTCGGCCTAGTAGCGGTAGAGTATGGGGGGCCCGCCATGCTTCTCCTGCAGCGCGAGGTAGTGGACCGCCTATCGGCCAGGCCGGGCTCCAGCGCCTACGGCCGCATCTCGGTGCTGGTCCAGCTCGTATACAGGGTGAAGCCGGGCCCCGTGGTTCCCCCCTCAGCGTTCAACCCCAGGCCCAGGGTCTACTCTCGCCTGGTGGAGCTGGAGCCGCTCGAGGAGAGGCCGCCGCGGCATCTGCTTCGGAGGGTCGAGGAGCTGACAAGGTGTATGTTCGCGTTGAGAAACAAGAAGGCTGCCAAGGCGGCTAGGAGGTGTGGGGTGGAGCCGCCCGGCTGGCTGGGGGAGAGGAGGGTCTACCAGCTTGAGCCGGGGGAGTTCCTGCAGCTCGCAGCGGGCGGGGAGCCGGGAGGGGGGGTTGAAGCCTGACAGTGCGGCGGCTAGGCTATACCTGCAGGCCAGCACCCCGGTATAGGCTCCGAGCAGACGGCGGCTCCGTCGAGGTATGCGAGGGCGTTTACGAGCCTGCCGAGGACAGCTGGCTAGCCTACAGCGTTGTCGAGAAGCTGCTCTTGGGGCACGGCTTCGAGCTGTGCATAGACCTGGGCACGGGCACCGGGTTGTTGACGCTCCCTTGCAGCCTGCGGGGCGTCTACACCCTGGCGGTTGACCTCAACCCCTGCGCCGTGGCGTGCGTGGCGCGGGCGGAGCCGAGGCCCTGGGACGCGGCGCAGTGCGACTCGGTAAGCTGTATCCGCTGCCCTATCCGGCGGAGAACGCTCCTAGTCTATAACACGCCCTACCTCCCCGTGGAGGATGAGGGCTTGGAGGGCCTCGCCTGGAGCGGCGGCCTCAGCGAAGCATTGAGGGCGGCCAGGTGGGCAGCATCCTGCATGTCTAAGGGCTGCATAGTGCTCGTCTACTCCTCGCTCTCCGGCGATGACACGGGACTCCGCAGGCTCCTAGAGGGGGCCGGTTATAGGCTGGAGCTTCTCTCCAGGCGCTTCTTCTTCGAGGAGCTTAGGGTGTTATACGGGTGTAGAATGGGTTGAGGCCCAGGGTCCGCCTCGTACTGGTGGGTACTGAGGGCGAGATAAACCTAGGCTTCATAGCCAGGCTGGCGGCCAACTTCTCGGTGGAGGAGGTGTACCTGGTAGCGCCGCGGGTGGACCCGCGGAGCAGCGAGGTGCGCCGCTTCGCAGCCCACGGCGAATACATGGTGGACAGGTTCGAAGTGGTTGAAACGCTTGAAGAGGCGTTGAAGGGTGTGGAGCTGGCGGCTTGCACCAGCGCTAGGGTGGGCCAGAAGAGCGACGTGCTCCGCCACCCCGTCACGGCAAGGGAGTTCGCGGAGCGGATAGCCCCTAGGTACGACAGTGTAGCGGTGGTATTCGGCAGGGAAAGCGTCGGGCTCACGCGAGAGGAGATAGCACGGTGTCATCTCCTCGTCTATATACCCGCCAACCCCTCCTACCCGGTGCTCAACCTAAGCCACGCAGTGGCCATAGTGCTCTACGAGCTCTGGCTTGCCAGGGCGGGTGCGCGTGAGCCCGTCGAGCGGGCCGACGCGGAAGCCCTCGAGAGGGTCTACAGGATGCTAGCCGATATAGCGTCGAGAGTGTCCGACCCCTCGCAGATTGAAAGGGTGCAGGCGGCGCTCCGCCACCTCATATGGCGCTGCCCGCCGACGGCAGGCGAGGCGTCTGCATTATACCATCTCGCTAAGAGGCTCCGGGCCCGCCTGGAGGAGTGCAGCCGTGGGCAGGGTGGAGCTGATACTGACGACTAACCCGGGTATAGAGGACATAGTGGCCGGGGAGGCTGCAGCCAAGCTCGCGGCGGAGCTGGTAGAGGCCAGGGAGGGACATGGGAGAGTCGTGGTGAGAGTTGACGAGGACAAGCTCTACCTGGTGGAGGAGCTGCGCAGCATACATCGTGCCCGCCTGCTCCTAGCCAGGGGCAGTGTCTGCGCCGCGAGGAGCTGCCTGGACGAGGTATACAGGCTGGTGCTCGAGAGCGGCGTGGAAGACTACCTGACCCCCGACTCGAGCTTCGCGGTGAGGGTGACGCGGGCGGGGAGCCACGAGTACACCTCGCTCGACATAGCCCGCGTGGCCGGGGACGCGGTGATAGAGGCTGCGAGGAGGAGGCGCGGCTTCCGCCCCCGCGTGGACCTAGACTATCCCTCGGTTATAGTTGCAGTCGACGTGGTAAACGAGGAGGCCGCAGTATCTATAGAGCTGGGCGGGGACCTCTCCTGGCACCGCCGGGGCTACAGGATATACGATCATCCCGCAGCGTTGAAGCCCACGCTCGCCTACGCGATGATAATGCTATCCGGGGCGGTTGATGGAGACCATATAATGGACCCCATGTGCGGCGGTGGCACGGTAGCGGTCGAGGCAGCCCTAACCTTCGAATCAAGCCCCGTTACGTGCATGGATAAGAACCCTCGCCACATCCGTGGTGCAATGATGAACGCCGCTGCGGCGCTAGTCGGGAGCCGCATACGATTCCTGGTGGGCGACGCCACCAGACTCTCCAGCTACATAGACTCGGTTGACGTAGTGGTCTCCAACCCACCGTACGGCATAAGGATGGGGTCGCCGAGCAAGGTAAGAAGAGTCTACGAGGTTTTCGTAGACGAGGCCGCCAGGGTTGTCAGGAAGAGGATTGCCGTGATAACCCCAGAGTATGGGTACTTCCGTCGCCTCCTCGAGTCCAGAGGCTGGAAGGTGGTCCACGAGAGGCGGGTGGCACACGGAAACCTGTATCCACACATAATCGTCGCGGAGCCGGGCTAGCCCCAGGGGCGCCTTAGGTTTATAGCGCGAAGCCTCACCCTCCGGCTCCTCCGGCGGGGGTACGGCGGAGAGGGAGGCTGGAGGGCCATGCCCCAGAAGCCGGCTCGATGCTACACTAAGAGGAGGTCCAAGGCGTTCTCGGGGCCTCCCTACACTAGGAAGGAGTACATCCACGGTGTGCCGCCGCCGAAGATCCAGAAGTTCGTCATGGGTAACCCGCACGGCGACTACGACTACGCTGTGGAGGTCTACGTCGAGGAGCGGGGCCAGATACGCCACAACGCGCTCGAGGCTGCGCGTGTGATGGTGCACAAGTACCTGTCGACGACCATCGGCGAGAAGAACTACTTCTTCAGGGTGCGCGTCTACCCGCACCATGTGCTGCGCGAGAACAAGATGATGGCGTTCGCCGGCGCCGACCGTCTCCAGGAGGGTATGAGGCAGGCGTTCGGCAAGCCCGTCGGCACCGCGGCCCGCGTCTACCCTGGCCAGGCCGTGCTGGAGGTCAGGGTGCGCAAGGAGCATCTCGAGCATGCTAAGGAGGCGCTGCGCGTGGGAGCGTCCAAGCTGCCCCTCCCGACGAGGATAAGGATAATACCCCTGAAGGAGGAGGCTAAGGCTACAGCTGCCTAGCGTCTCCACCTGCCCGCTCGGGGTGCGGCGTCTCTTTTCAAAGCGTCCAGGCGCGGGCCCCGCTGGGGCAGCGTTATGAAGGGCGACTGCATAGTAAGGGCTGACGGCTACGTTTTCGACTTCACGCACGTCGCCACCCGCGTTCCGCGCATGGGGCTGCGGAGGCTCATCCTCGAGGCGCCGCAGGGGTTTGTGCGTCTGCTGCCCCGTCTAGCGTCAAGGCTTGCAGAGTGCCTCGAGGGCGTCGAGGTTGTTGTGCGGCTTGAACCGTCCTACGGCCTTTGCAGCCTCTCGCTCTCCACGCTAGAGCTGTACGGCCCCGGCACGGGCCTAGTCCACATAGGCCACGAGTACTACCCCTACCCCCTATGCTGGCACGGCTCCTGCGGAGGGTGGCCCGGCGCGGTGGGGGATAGGGTCTTCCTCGTTCCCGGCGTCTATGAGGGCGGCGACGTCTCCGCGCTGGCCTCGGGTGTGGAGAGCCTGGCCCCCCGCGGCGGCGGGTTGGTTGTGGCCTATACGGCTCAGCATGCACCGCTGGCCCGTAGGCTGGCGCGGGTCCTCGAAGAGAGGGGCTACAGGGTGTATGCTGTCGAGCCAATTGTGGGCTGCTTCTTCAACAACCTCCTAAGGCACCGGGAGGCTAGTGCTTTCGTGGTAGTGGCGGGTGGGAGGTTCCACGTCCTAGGCCTCGGCCTTGCTCTCTACGGGTCGTCCCGAGAGGCTAAGCTGCTCGCGGCTGACCCGTATACGGGCAGGGTCGAGGACGCCTGGCCGGAGGCCCTCCGCGTGGCAGCTTCTAGGCTGTGGTTGATGAGGCGTTTCGCATCGGAAGCTCGTAGTGTTGGGCTGATAGTGGGGCTCCTGCCGGGGCAGTATAGGCCAGGCGTGGTGGACGCGTTGAAGAAGCTCCTGGATAAGCATGGGATAAGGTATAGTGTGCTCGCGGTTGAGCGGATGAGCCGCGAGCTGCTCGACAACCTGGCGCCGGACGACTTCGACGCCTTCATAGTCTCGTCGTGTCCCCGTCTCGCGGTTGAAGACCTGGCAGACTACTGGAAGCCCGTGCTCGCCCCGGGCGAGGCCAGGGCTGCACTGGAGGGGCTAGGCTACCGGTTCCCCTGGTAGCGTTCGAGGCTGTGCATGGGGGCGCGGCTCTTGGGCGTGTGGCGTCGGCTGGCGGCGGTCCTCGAGGCGCAGGTGCCGAGGCCCGTGAAGCCCAAGAGGCGGCTTGAGCAGTATCGTACACCGCCCGAGCTTGCGCTACAGCTCGTGGCGGCGGCGGAGGCTGCGGCGCCGCATGGCTGTAGCATGGTGCTCGACCTGGGCGCCGGTACTGGTATGATAACGTATGCGGCGGCCCTCACGTGCTGCTACCCTGTTGGCCTGGAGGTTGACCTAGACAGGCTGTTGGAGGCCAAGTCTAGCAACCTCTACAGCAGAGCGGTGGTCGACTTTGTTCAGGGCGACGCTCTCCAGCCTCCCCTGCGCCGCTGCCCGCGGCGCTGCTGTATAGTTATGAACCCGCCTTTCGGCGTTGTGAACCGCGGCGCTGACACGGCCTTCCTCAGGGTGGCGGTGGCGCTCGGGCCTGACGCTATAGTATCGCTTCACCTTGCCTCGAGCGGGCTGGGCTTCCTCCGCGGTGTCTACGAGGCGCTGGGCTATCAAGTCGTGGGATATGGCGAGTATAGGTTCCCCATACCCCAGCTCTATGAGCGTCACGTCAAAAGGATACATTACACCAGGGTCCTCCTCGTAGCGGCCAGGAGGAGGTAAGCCATGGAGGGCGCTGCTGCAGCAGCGCAGCTGCCGCCGCTCGAGAGGCTCGAGGGCCTCCGGGTCTACCCTGGCGACCCCCTGTGCACCATAGAGGAGTTCGCTCCGGGGGACGGCGTCTACGTGGATGAGAAGGGTATAGTGAGGGCGGCAGTGGTGGGCGTCGTCCGCGTGGACTACACCTCGAGGAGGATATGGGTGGAGCCGGCGCCGCTCAAGCCGCGCATGCCCAGGAAGGGGCGTAGCGTGTACGCCCACGTATACGGCGTCCCCAGGGAGGACCTCGCGCTGGCCAGGATATTCGCGGACGAGCGCATGGTACCCTACAACGGCTACTTCAACGGCGTCATACACATTTCGCAGGCGTCCGACAGGATGCTCAAGAGTATCTACGAGGCCGTAAAGCCAGGCGATATAGTAAAAGCTTCCGTGTTATCTCCCCAGCCTCCATACATGCTCAGCCTGAAGAAGCCCCAGGACGGCGTGGTGCTCGCCTTCTGCTCCCGCTGCGGCTCCCCCCTCTACCGGGTGCCTGGCCGCCCGCTGCTCGTCTGCCTAAAATGCGGCAACGAGGAGCAGCGCAAGGTGTCGCCGAACTATCTACTGACAGTCCGGCGCAGATAGCCGCCCGGGAGGTGGTGGGGCTGGCGCGGCAGGTTGTGAGGAGGAAACTCTACAGCGTCCGCCTACCCCCCCTGCCTATGGAGAAGCTCTACGAGAGGCTGGCCTCTGCGGTCCGCAGTCCATACGCCGAGGTTAGGATAGAGTCGGGGAAGGCTTACATAGAGATAGTCGGGACGGCGGCCCAGATACGAGAGTCTTGGGCCAGGCTCAAGGAGGCCGTGGCGAGCCTCTGGGAGCTTTACCGCCTGCAGCAGAGCGGCGAGGCCTCGGTAGAGACCATAGCCCGTGAGGCCGGCCGTACCTTCCCGCCGGAGGCGCTTGTTGAGGCCCTGAGGCTTCGGGGCTACGAGGCGAGGCTCTCCGAAGACAAATCGACTATATCTACTAACGCGCCCGCCGACGTTGTCGTCGAGATGGCGCGTGGTATAGCGGAGGTAGTAGACGAGCTTAGGTTCCGTATACGCGGCACGGCTGCCAAGAGGCTCGTGGCAGCGGCGGCTGTGGGCTTGGGCGTCGACTCGGAGACCGTTATAGAGTACGCTAAGCGTATGAGGATACTGGAGGAGACGGAGGAGGGCCTGGTGCTCCGCGAGGAGTGGCGGCGGGCCCTGCGTAAGCTGTCAGTCATGCTTAAGGCGTCCCAGCAGGGGGCGGGGTCCGCGGGGGAGCTGTGAGATGTCGGAGAAGCCCGTGCTGAAGCTGCTGAAGCGGGAGGGCTCCACTGTAGAGATAGAGTTGCCGGGCGAGGACCACACCATAGCCAACCTAATAGCTAAGTATGCTATACGCAAGCCCGGCGTCACGTACTCCTCGTACGTCATATCCCATCCGCTGGTCGGGAGCCCGGTGATTATACTCTCCACAGACGGGAGCAGGGACCCCCTCGATGTGCTCGAGGAGGTTCTGCGGGATATAGTGAGGGATGCAAGGGAGTTCCGCCAGCTCCTCGAGAAGGCTTTACAGGATGGTGTCAAGTGTGAAGAGGGAGGCGCGGCTTCTGCTAACGCGTGACTGTGGAGGAGTACATGTGGCTATTGTCCTCCGCGGCCCCGAGAGGGTGGAGCATGTCGCTGCTGCGGGCAGCGAGGAGGAGGCCATAACCCTGCTGGGCCCTGTGCTCGAGGAGGTCCGATTCACCACGTCCCACCCGGCTTCAAGGCGTTATGGTATCACCATGCTATCCCGCGATGAGGCCGGTAGGCTCCTCGGATCCTGCGGCGGCTGCATCGAGAGGCTCCTAGAGGACCTCTGCAAAGTAGCCGGGGGGCTCGGCGGGAGCCAAGGGATATAGGCTCGCGGCTACCATGGGCCGGCTGCGGTACGGCGGCGGCAGCTGGCCTAGGGCCTCTCGGGGCGAGGGGTGGCGGTGGTGAAGTTCTGCCCGCGCTGCGGGTCGCTGATGACGCTCCGCAATGTGGGCGGAAAAGTGGTCTGGGTCTGCCCCAGCTGCGGCTACCAGGAGGAGGCGGGGCCCGGCAGCGCGCAGCTCGCAGTGCTGAGGCAGCAGATAAAGCATGATGCCAAGGAGCGTCTGGTGGTCATCGACAAGAACGCGAAGCCAGAGTCGCTGCCCAAGACCAGGGCTGTCTGCCCGCGCTGTGGCTACCATGAGGCCTACTACTGGGTCGTCCAGACAAGGAAGGCCGACGAGCCCCCTACAAGGTTCTTCAAGTGCGTACGTTGCGGCTACGTGTGGCGAGAGTATGACTAGCCGCGACTGCCGCCTAGCGGAGTTCTACGCTCGGCTGCTGAGGAAGATGCACGAGGACCTGCTGGAAGCCCTGTACCGGACGCCGTTCACAGTATCGTCGAGGCCCTACCTGGAGAGGGCAGCAAGGCTGGCGCGCGCGGGTTACACAGCAGCGCTCGAAGCCCTAGAGGAGTGTAGCGGGCGGCAGGGTTGATCCACGCGGCCCAGCGGGCTTCCCCCTTTTCTAAGCCCCTGGAACCCCTTCTAGTAGCCGGCTAGTGGTGTCGCAGGCCGAGAGGCGGGGGAGCAGCAACCTGGAGGTGGCGCATGTGGCCAAGCTGGTATTCTTCGATGCAAGGGTATGGCGTTACCTCATCTCCGCGATATCAAAGGTTATAGAGGAGGGCGTGTTCATTGTAAGCCCCGAGGAGGGCTTAACCTTCAGGGCTATGGACCCCTCTCACATAGTTATGCTGGACATGAGCTTTCCAAGGGACTCCTTCGAGGTATTCGAGGTTGACGAGGAGACCAGGCTGGGCGTGAACTTCGAGGACCTAGCAAAGGTGCTGCGGAGGGCCAAAAAGGAGGATCGCCTCGAAATAGAGATAGGCGAATCGGCCTACACGGTTTCGTTCATAGGCCGCGGCAGGAGGAGCTTCACCCTCCCCATAATAGACGTGGCTGTAGAGGAGCTTCCGGAGCCGCAGCTCGAGTTCAAGGCTTCGATAAAGGTTATGAGCGACGTCTACCGCGACACGCTAAAGGATATAGAGCTCGTGGGAGACGTCATACGGTTCACGGCCTCGGAGGACATATTCAAGGTCATGTCTACAAGCGAGTTCGGAGAGGCCGAGATAATATATACTCGCGAGAGCGGAAGCATTATAGAGATGGAGGTTGAGGACACGCAGGAGGCGAGCTACACGCTCGAATACTTCACAGACCTTAGCGGCGCGGCGAGAGTCGCCGACACCGTAACCATAAGGTACTCCAGCGAGATGCCTGCCGAAGTGCTCCACGAACTGCCTCAGGGTGCAGTCTTCAGGTTCCTCGTGGCCCCGCGCGTCGATTAACAGCTCCCCACTCCCCGGTTCCCCGGGCGAGGGCTCGGAAGGTAATGGAGCTCCGCAGGGCCTGGGAGGCTAGCACAGCGTTTCTCCGCAGCCTAACAAGGAGGTACTACGAGTCTAATAGCCCCCTGTTACCCAGCGACTTCCCGCTGCGCGAGTTCGCCGCTCAGCTCTGGGGCTCTAAGAGCTATGTTAGGCATATGTCCTTTACAAGGCGCAGCGATGTACAGTCCTTCCTAGCGCGTAAGGCGCCCCGTCACTTCTACTACTCCTCAGCCAGATATGAGCAGCCTGGAGTCGATGACATGGATGCTAAGGGCTGGAGGTCCGCTGATATAACCTTCGATATTGATGCGGACCACCTTGTAGAGTGTAGAGACAAGGTGTTCACGCTGGAGAGCCCCTTTGAGGGCAAGACAAGCCTAGTGCCGGACGAGTGTCTCAAGCCTGCGGCGCGGCAGGCGAGGCTGCTCGTGGATATACTCGTTGAGGAGCTCGGCTTCGAAGAGCGCCGCATCTCGGTTGAGTTCTCGGGCAACCGCGGCTTCCACGTGACAGTGCTGCTTCCAGACGGGGATGAGCGTGCGAGGAGCGGCTCCGAGTACCGGCGCGAGCTAGTCAACTACATCAAGGCCCTGGGGCTCTCGGTCGAGACTGTCGAGCCTTGGAGAACCTTGGGCCGCAAGTCTACACTGCAGCCAGTACCCCCGCAGGCTTGGATGGCGGGGCTACGGGGCCGTGTGGCTCGTATTGCAGCCAAGCTTGCTGGAGGGCGCGACCCCGATCTGGTCAAGGTCTTCCTTAGGGCTGATCCGCTGACGGCTGCGGCGCTTTACGAGGCGAGGCGAGGCGATATAGAGGATATTCTGGCCAGGGCTATGGAGCTCGTTGGTGTGGAGGTCGACGAGCAGGTTACGGTTGACACGCGGAGGCTGGTGCGGGCGCCCCTGAGCGTTAACGGGAAGACGGGCCTAGTAGTTAAACCCGTGAAGCTCGAGGAGCTTGAGAGCTTCGAGCTTGGGGAGGAGCTCTCGGCGTTCCAGGGGGAGCCTGCGAGGGTGAGGCTCGTGGTGGACTTGCCCAGGATACGCGTTATAGGCTACACGCTCCGCCTACGAGCAGGTGAGACACCGCGGCTGCCGCTGCCTCTGGCCGGCTACCTCATGGCGCGTGGGCTGGCGGTTTTGGTCAGGTAGCCGCGTGGCTGTTCGGGGGTCCCTCTTCCGGCGGGGTGTATGGACATGCGCCACATGCTTGCCCTGGTGTTCCATTGGACGGGCCTGCTTGCGGTTCCAATCCTGCTTGTCGGCGCTATCCTGGTGTATAGGGGCGCTGCGCGCCGGTATCCTCCCGGGAAGCCTTGCCCCGCTCGTCTGGTTCTTCGTCGCTCTTATACTCGGGCCCGTTGGCTGGCTGCTGTATCTGGTCCCCTACGGCCGCCGCTTCGCCGTTAGCCAGTTGACTCCGCAGGCTCCTTTGGGGGTGTTCCTGGTTGAGTGGTGAGGCGCCGGAGTCTGGTCTGGCGCTGTTAGCGGAGGCGCTCGCGGCGATACTGTACGGGAGGGGTGACGTTGAACCGGAGACGTTGGCGGAGAAGGGTAGAGTCAAGATCAGCCGTAGCCTCCTGAGCAGGGGCCTGTTTAGGGTAGGGCTTGTAGACGCTTATCTCGAGGAGCTTGCGGGCGTTGAGAAGGTTGCCGGGATGGTGCTGCGGGTGTCTGGCAGGGCCTCGGGGGAGGCTGCCACGGTTGGGGCTGGCCTGCTTGTTGGGAGATTCTTCTCGGGCGACTGTGTGCCAGTGCGGGTTCTGCGTGATGTCCGTCTCGGGAGGCTCCTCCTGAGGCGGGGTGGCTACACCTGCCTGCGGGAGGGAGTTGTAGAGCTTACTGTAGCAGGCATAGTTGAGCCCTTGGAGAGGCTGGTGTGGAGGCGCGGGGATACCGCTTAAAGGACTCTCCCGCGCGGCTGCCCCCGGGCGTCACGGGGTCGTTGGCAGAGGAGGGTGGACGAGCTTGAAGGTGCCGAAGGTGATAGTGACCTACTGCCCCCGCTGCAGGACCCATACACCGCATAGTGTCACCATCTACAAGCATGGTAAGAGGCGTAGCCTCGCTGAGGGCGAGCGCCGCTACCGCAGGAAGCAGAAGGGTTACGGTAGCAAGAGGAAGCCCGAGCAGAAGCGCTTTGCCAAGGTGACAAAGAAGGTTGTGTTGAAGCTCAAGTGCCAAAAGTGTGGTTACATACTGCACCGGAGGGGTATACGCCTCAAGAAGGTTGAGCTGGTGGAGGTGCGCTAAGCCTTGGTGAGCCCGCTCCGTGTCCTCGTACCCCAGCCTAGGAGCAGGTTCCTCCTAGTCCGCTGCCCCGTCTGCGGCAACGAGCAGGTGGTCTTCAGCCACGCGACCTTCCCCGCCCGCTGCCTCGTATGTGGCACCCAGCTAGTGGAGCCGACCGGCGGCAAGGCGAAGATCAAGGGGCAGATAGTGCGGGTGCTAGGCTGACACCTGCCTCACGGGAGGCCTCCACACGTTTTACTGCACCTTGCCTGCCCGTGCCCGCCCTTTAGTGGAGCCCTGCCCCAGCCATGTTCCGCGGCGGCGTCCCGGCTCCTATATTACTCCTGGAGGAGCGGCTCCTCCCCCATCCTGGGGTGCGTGGTATGCCTCTAGTGAGGAAGGAGCTTCCGGACGTGGGCGAACTCGTAGTCGCCACGGTGAAGGAGGTATACGACTACGGTGCCTACCTGACCCTAGACGAGTATGGCGGGCTCGAGGCCTATCTGCCATGGAGCGAGGTCGCGAGCAGATGGGTTAGGAGCATACATGACGTGGTGAAGCCGGGCCAGAAGATAGTTGTCAAGGTGATAAGGGTCAACAAGCGTAGGCGTCAGGTTGACGTCTCCCTTAAGCGTGTCACTGACAGTGAGCGTAAGCGTAAGATGATGGAGTGGAAGCGTGCCCAGAAGGCCGAGAAAATACTAGAGATCGTGGCGCAGAAGCTGGGTAAGAGCCTCGAGGAGGCCTACCGGGAGGTGGGCTGGAAGCTCGAGGAGGCTTATGGTGAGTTGATGGCCGCCTTTGAGGAGGCTGCTATACGTGGCGAGGAGGTGCTGCGCAAGGCGGGCATCCCGGAAGAGTGGGTTAAGCCTCTCTACGAGGAGATACTGAGGCATGTGGAGGTTAAGCAGGTTAGGATAGCAGGGATAATAACAGCGCGGAGCTATGCGGGCGATGGGGTTGAGAGAGTGAGGAAGACGCTGCTCGCGGTCAAGGAGGCTGTTAAGGCTGCTGGCGACGTGAGAGTGAGGCTGTACACGGTTGGGGCGCCGAGGTACAGGTTGGAGCTGGAGGGCTACGAGTACAAGGTTCTCGAGAAGGCTCTGGAGAGCGGACTCTCCGAGGGCGAGCGCGTGGCGAAGGAGCTGGGCGTCGAGTTCAGCTTCCAGCGGGAGCGCGCCTAGCCCCCAGCGGCGCCGGGGAGCGGGGTGGGCCGGGGTTGAGGTGGCTGATGCGCCGCTGCGTCAAGTGTGGCCGCTACACGCTGCGCCGCGACCGGTGCCCCGTCTGCGGGGGCGCTCTCGTGGTGCCGCATCCGCCGCGGTTCTCGCCGGAGGACAAGTACCTGGTATACCGCTACCGGATGAAGCTGCTGGCCGGCCTCATAGAGTCGGCTGCCGGCGAGTCTTCTACCAGGGGACATTCTTGAGCCCAAGCCTGTAGGCGGCCATGTTCGTCGCCCGGTGCAGCAGTACAACCAGCGGCGCACCCAGAGCGGCTGTGATGGGGTCTACCGTCGCGCCTGCGGCGTGGAGCGCCAGGAGGGCGCCGGCGTAGAAGTCGAGCTGGTCGAGCAGCGGCGCCGGCGCGCCCCGCGGGAGGCCTATGCGCCGCTTTATGAAGGCGCCCAGCATGTCCCCCAGGAGGGCGCCCATGGCCGCGGCTGCCCCGAGGGGGGCCAGCAGCGGTGCTGCGGCCGCGGCGGAGATTATGTAGGCCACCACCGCGCCGGCTGTGAACCCCGCGAGGAGCCCCTCGTAGGTCTTCCCCGGCCCGAGCAGGGGGCGGCCGTCCAGCCACCTCCTCCCCCCGTCGAGGGGGGTGCCCCTGCCGCGGAGTAGCACCGGCGCCCCGTTGGCGGCGAGTGCGGGGAGCAGCGCAGCGGCGGTCTCTAGGGGTGAGAGCACTCCAGCCATTCTATCCCCCTGCCGGTGAGGCGTGCGCGCAGCGTCGCTGCGGGGCCCTCGGGCAGCTGCACCCGGAAGACCCGCTCGCCCCCCGGCCTCCTCTCAGCCTCTATTACCGCGTCGGCCCAGAGGCTCAGGGGGCGCCAGAGGAGGGGCTCCAGCCTCCCCGTCTCAGGGTCCTGGTGGACCTGCGCAGTCTCCACTACGAGGAGCCCCCACTTCTCCGCGGCGTAGCGGAGCGCGGCCGCCAGCAGCATCGTGTACTTCTGCGCCTCCTCCCCCATGCGGGTGAAGGCGTTAACCGAGTCTACCGCTACAGCGTCTAGCAGGGGCATCTCCCTGTAGGTCAGCAGGCTCCCATAGTCGGTGTAGTCCACCGCCTCGAGCACCTTCAGTCGGGCGAGGTCTAGACCCATCTGCTCCGCGCGCCTCAGGAAGTCCAGCCTCTCGGTTGACACGTAGAGGCAGCTGCCGCAGCGGAGGGAGAGCATGTAGAGCGCGAGAGTAGTCTTGCCCGCGCCTGCGGGGCCGTAGAC
>JAADFC010000040.1 GCA_013153105.1 Thermoproteota archaeon | reverse complement strand
GAGGCCGAGTCACCCCCTGACGAAGGAGGGGGCTCTTGTGCTGGTTGCCTGGTCGTGGCTTGCGACTCCGCTGCTCTCCGCGGTGCCGGTGGCCCACGTGCTCCACGTGCCCCTTATAGACGCGTGGTTCGAGTCCATAAGCGGGTATACTACGACGGGCCTCAGCGTGTTCACGGGAGGCGTCGACCCCGACTACGGCGTCTACATCCCCTCTGTGGAGGAGCTGCCGTGGAGTGTGCTGTGGTGGCGCGCGGTCAGCCAGTGGCTCGGAGGCTTCGGCGTCGTGGTGCTCTTCTACACGATAGGCAGGCTGGGCGGGCTCCCCGCCCACCTTATAGGGGCGGCGGAGGGCCGCTACGAGAGGCTGGAGCCCAGCATCGCGCATAGTATAAAGGCGTTGATGAGCCTCTACGTGGTGCTCACCATTCTCGGCACCGCGCTCCTCTACATCGCTGGGATGGGGCCGGCCGACGCGCTCTACCATACGATGACCGGGCTGGCGACCGGCGGCTTCAGCACCCACAGCAGCAGCATAGGCTTCTTCGACAGCGTCGTGGTGGAGGCGGCTACTATAGTCGTGATGCTCGTGGGCGCCTTCAACTTCGCCGACATGTACGCGGTGCTGCGGGGGGTGCCGAGGAGGTTCAGCGGCGAGATACCGGGCCTCCTGGCTATCGTGGCCGTCGAGGTCACGCTGGGGGCTGTGCTGCTCTACGCCACCGGCTGGGCCCCCGCGGGCCCGGTGAGGGAGGCCGTCTACGACGTTGTCTCCGCGGCTACGGGCACGGGGTTCGGGATAAGCGACCTCAGCGGCGCGCCCGACGCGTACAAGATGCTGCTGGTGCTGGCCATGCTGGTGGGCGGCTCGGCCCTGTCGACCACCGGCGGGATAAAGGTGTTCAGGGCGATAATAATCACGAGGAGCATAGCGTGGGCGGTCGCCGAGACCGTCTACGGGGAGAAGAAGGTTACCATCAAGAGGGTGGGCAGCTACGTTGTCGACCAGAGCCTGCTCCAGAGCGTCGCCTCCGTGCTGGTCCTCTTCCTCGCCTCCCTCCTCGCCGGCGCGCTGGCGCTGATGCTGGTCACCGGCGCCTCCGCCGCCGACGCGTTCTTCGAGGCGCAGAGCGCGCTCTGCACCGTCGGCCTTAGCGTCGGGATAACCGGCGCCGAGGCCTCCGCGGCTACTAAGGCTATACTGATGGTTCTGATGACGCTGGGCAGGCTGGAGGTCATCGGCTTCCTCTACGCCGCGGTGGCCGCGAGGAAGATGCTGCGTGAAACCCTGCTAGCCAGGAGGCGGGGCAGGAGGCCGAGGCTGGAGAGGCTCCGCCTCCCCAAGCCGGCGCCGCCGGTGGAGGGGGAGGTGCTCTACCGCGCCTAGGGCGCGTGGGCCCCCGCCCCCGCCTCGGCCGCCTCTCCGCTCTTGTGCACGCCGGGCGCCGCGGCGAGGGCGGCGAGGAGGGGCGCCTCGCTCCCCGAGCGGAGGGCCTCGAGGAGCCTCCTCGCGTAGAGTGTGGCGGTGTAGACCTTGTAGCTGCCCCTGCTGTAGACCTGCTCCACGAGGCCCAGCGCCTCGAGGCACTGGAACGCGGCGAGCACCAGGTAGCGCGGCAGCCCCGTCTCAACCACCACGTCGCCGGGGCTCACGTACTCCCTGCCGACTATGGCTTCGAGTATCTCCGCGAGGCGTTCCCTGGCCTCAGAGCCGCTCCCCATATCGGGGCTCCCCCGGAGGTGTAGCCTGATGCTAGCCGCGGCTCCGGGTTGAACGGGGCTGGGGCCTGGTAACACCGCGCCGCGGGGGAGGGGGTGGCTGCGGCCTTGGCGGCGGTGGGGGAGCTGGAGAGGGAGGCGCTGGAGCTGCTGGAGAGGGAGAGGTCCTCCAGGCCTCCGCTGGCAGTGCCGCCCCGGGGGCTTGCGATACTTGTCGAGGCTGTGAAGGCCGCGGAGGAGTTCAAGCCGAGCCAGCACGCTAAGAGGGAGGTGTTCAGGAGGCACGGCATACTCGGCACGGGGCTGGACAGGCTGCTCACCGCCGTCTTCTACGACGTGATGAAGAGGCTCGGAGTGATAGACAAGGCTGCGGCGGAGGCGGTGGGGGTGGAGACGGTGCTCATACTCGACCCCTGGCTCAGGGCGGCGCTGAGGGTGGCGCTGGGGATACTCCTCTTCCACCGGCCCGACGAGACGACAAGGCACGCGCTCCGGTGGACGGTGGCGAAGCTGCTGAGCGAGGAGACCCACCCCTACGTGGGCATGTACTACTGGAGAGTCTACCCCCGCCTCGAGGGGTACCGGCCCCGGCCCCGCAGCGTGGAGGAGCTGCTCGAGCTCCGCTACCTCCTCCCAGCCTGGTTCATAGCTAGGATGAGGAGGCTGCTCGGCCCCGGCGAGGCCGAGAAGCTGTTCGAGGCCCTGAACCGGAAGCCGCTCCTAAGCGTGCGGGTTAACACGTTGAAGGCCACCGTGGAGGAGGTGGTGGAGCAGCTGCGGCGCGAGGGGAAGAAGCCGGTCGTCAGCAGGAGGGTGCCAACCGTGGTCAAGTTCGAGGGGCCCTACGACTTCGACCGGAGCCGCCTCTACCGGGAGGGCAAGATAGTCATACAGGAGGAGGCGAGCGCGGCCGCGAGCCTGGTGCTCGACCCGAAGCCGGGCATGACGGTTGTCGACCTGGCCGCGGCGCCTGGGGGCAAGACGAGCCACATGGTCGAGCTGATGAGGAACCGGGGCAGGATATACGCGTTCGACATCGACGAGGCGAGGATAAGGAGGATGAGGGAGATACTCCGCAGGATAGGGGCGAGGATAGTGAAGATATACAGGATGGACGCCCGGAGGGCCCCTGAGGTGCTAGGCGAGGAGGTAGCTGACAGGGTTATGCTCGACGCCCCCTGCACCAGCACCGGCACCCTCGCCAAGAACCCGGAGCTGAGGTGGAGGATACGCGAGGACGGCCTCCCCGAGATAGTCAAGCTGCAGCGGGAGCTCATGGAGGCTGCTGCGAGGCTGCTCAAGCCGGGCGGCAGGATGCTCTACGCCACCTGCAGCCTGCTACCGGAGGAGAACGAGGAGAACGTCAGGTGGTTCCTCGAGCGCCACCCGGGGTTCAGGCTCATCCCCCTCCACGGCCCCTACGACCCGAGCCCCCTCCTCCCAGGCACGATGAGAGCCTGGCCCCACCGGCACGATACGATAGGCTTCTTCTACGCCCTACTCGAGAAGCGGCCCCGCTAGCCTAGGGGTAGCGGTGGCGAGGCAGCCCGGCTCGGCGCTGGCGGCGGCTGCTGCGAGGCCCGGGGAGGCCTGGGCGCTCGACTCGGCGGCGTGGCTGAGGAGGCTCCTCGCCTCCT
>JAADFC010000054.1 GCA_013153105.1 Thermoproteota archaeon | reverse complement strand
CCAAGCTCGACTGTTTCGAGGCGGGCTTCGCCGGTTGAGGAGTCGAACCAGAGCCAGCGGAGCTGCGGCATGGGCGGCTGCCCCGGCGTGGTAGTGTCCCCGGGGTGGTCCTATACTGTAAAACTCTCCGGGTAGACCGCCTCTAGGCTGGGGGGCGTGGCCTGTCTTGCCGGTTCTCCGGGCGGGGGATGTGATTCGGGACTCTAAGCCTGTCTACGCTTCGCCGGAGGATACGGTGGAGGAGGCGGCGAGGATTATGGCTAGCCATAATGTTGGGAGCGTGCCGGTGGTCGACGAGGGGGGGCGGCTGGTGGGTATATTTACGGAGAGGGACCTGGTCCGGCTTGTGGCCAAGTATGGCAAGTCTGCTCTGGATATGAGGCTTGGCGAGGTTATGACCCGGAACCCGGTGACCGCGTCGCCGGATGAGCCTCTGCCGGAGCTGGCGCATAAGATGATAGAGCACGGGTTCCGTCACATACCGGTTGTGGATAGTGAGGGTCGGCTGCTGGGTGTGGTTAGTATAAGGAGGGTGCTCCGCCACCTGATGGCTGGGAGCGAGTGGCCCTAGCAGTTCTCCCAGACGGCCACCCAGCCCCCGTCGAAGCCGCCGCGGCGGCGCCTCTTCTCCGCGGCGAGCCGCCTGGCCTCGTCGAGGCTGCTGCCCCGGAGGCGGAGCCAGGCCTCGAGGGCCTCGAGGAGGTCTGCGGCCTCCTCTAGGCTCCCCGTCTCGGCGAGCTCCATGGCCTCCTCGACTATCTTCGCGCGGAGTAGGGGCTCCAGCTCCCCCTCCCCCGCGCGGGCCAGGTGAACCCCGGGCTGGCCCCTCAGCTTCTCCGCTATACGGTCGCGCACGAGCTTCCAGCATGGCATCCCTACAGCCGCCTCCGCGGGGGAGCCGCCTACCTCTCGACAGGGACGTAGCCGAGGAAGAGGGCGCCTATCTCGCTGTAGACCCTCACCCGTATGTAGCCCGCCGCGGGGCCTATGGCCTCGGCTACGCCGCGGGGCACCTCGAGGGTCAGCCAGCCGTTGAAGCCGTGGCCTATTATGATGCCCTCCGGCCCCGCCTCCTGGAGGGGGAGCCTGCAGGCCTCCTCGGGGCCGGGCTTGTAGCGGGTGAACAGGTAGCCGCCGGGGACCCACCAGCCGTAGCCGACTATCTCCACCCTGTACACCCTTATGTCGTGCATGCCCCTGTTGAAGACCTGTATCACCAGGCGGCCGCTCCCGTCGCTGCAGCGGGTGAAGTAGCTGTCCACGCCTAGCCGGAGGAACTCGGTTGACCTGGGCTTCACGTTGGCCCAGCTGCTGGTCATATAGTTCAACGCGATGAACGCGAACGCCACCCCCAGAGCGGCCAGCACGATTATCGGCAGCAGCTCGTGCACGCCACCCCTCATCGCCGCAGCCCCACCCGGGGAGCGAGGCGTGGCAGCGGAGGCTGTGTATACGGTTACCGTCTCTCCCCGTACCCCATGAAGCCCCTCCCCAGCGGCACAGCAGCCGCGCCGTCCAGGCCCCGGCCGCTCTTAGGCCCCCTCCAGGCTACGGGGGCCGGACTGCTGGGGGCTTCTTTGCAGGTGGGAGGCTGGGTGCTCGCGGCCGCGGTGCCGGTGGGGTTTGCGGCTGGGTTCCTGGGCAGCCTGATAGGTATCGGCGGCGGCGCGGGGATGGTTCCGCTGCTGGTGCTGCTGGGGGTCCCGGTGAAGGTGGCGGCGCCGGCGAGCCTCCTGGCTATACTTGGCACCAGCCTGGGTGGGCTCCGGGGGCTCCTCCGCCGGGGCATGGTGAGGTGGAGGCTGGCGCTGCTGCTAGAGACCGCCTCGGGGCTAGGCGCCGCGCTGGGAGTCTATATTCACTCCATGGCGCCGGAGGCTGTGCTGCGCCTCCTCCTGGGCGGCCTGCTGCTCGCCTCCGCGCCGGCCGTCGTCTCGAGGGCGGAGGCGCCGGACCGGGGGCCAGGCGGGTGGCGTGGCAGCGGTGCTGGGAGGCTTGCCTTGGCGTGGCTGGCCAGCCTCGCGGCGGGGGTGGTTTCGGCGCTGCTGGGTGTAGGCGGGGGCGTGTTGAAGGTGCCGGTGCTTGTTCTGGTGCTGGGGCTGGGGGTTAAGGAGGCGGTGGCCACGAGCAAGCTGATGGTTGGGATAACGGCTCTCGTCGGCGTGGTGGGCTACCTGGCGTCTGGGAGCCTCTACGCACCCCTGGGGCTCGCGCTGCTCGCAGGCACCTACACCGGCGCCGCGGTCTCGTCGAGGCTCCTCGTGGCGATGAGGCCGCGGAGGGTGGCGGTGATAGCGGCGTCCTACTACATCGCAGCCGGGCTGGCTATGCTGCGCAGCGGGCTCCGGGCGATGGGCTACCTCAGGTAGCGGCGGGCCACCTGCTCCACCACCGCGCCCACCGCGCCCCTGTCGACGGCGTCGAGGGGCGGCCTCCTCCCGGGCTCGCAGCCGTCAAGGGGGCCGCTGCAGTACATGGCCTCGCTGACCACCCCCCGCAGCTCGGCAGGCGGCAGTATCGCCGCGGCCCTCAGCTGGCCCCTCCGGACGTCCTCCAAGTTGGTTACAATGGTGTAGGGGAAGAGGCCGTGGGCCCTCGTAACGTAGAGCCTGTCGGCCTCCGGGTGAGGCTCCACAGATAGGACCCGTACACACTCAATGTCCACGGCGTGGAGGGGGTCGTTGTCGTCGCCCCTAGCCAGCCGCGCGGGGAGCCCATAGAGGACCCGGACCGCGTACCTAGCCTCCGCCACCGGCCGCCTGGCCCTCGGGTCGCCTCGGAGCCTCTCACCCCACTCCCGCGGCAGCAGCACAGCGGAGAGCTGCCTGGCCACCTCCTGCAGCCTCCGCGCCTCCTCGCTGGCGGCGAGCATCGAGGGAGGCATAAAGCTGAACCTCATCCTCTTCACGAGCCCCCGAGCCTCGCGGACCAGCCCAGCCGCCCACTGCCAGTCCCGGCGCCGGGATACGCTTCCCCCGCACAAGCCCCTCGAGGAGATCCACGGCGTGCTCGGCCAGGAGCAGCCGGTAGTCGCGCCTGGTGTCCATCCCCACCAGCCCGGCACCCCCCATGCATCCTCTGGGTCCGCGCCACCGGCGGGGCCTCCCCCTTCTTCTAGGGCCACGCCCGGAGGGCCCGCCGCCCCGCCGGGGGGAGGCCTGTGACGCGGGAGTGGAGGCTGCTGGTCTCCGCGCCCGCGCACCTCCACGCGGGCAACATAGACTTCGACGGGGGCCTCGGCAGGCTCTATGGAACCCTCGGGTTCACGCTCCAGCAGCCCAGGCTCACGGTGGTCTTCGAGGCGGGCTGTGGGGAGACCAGGGTCGAGGGGAGCCTCTCGGGGCTCCTGGAGGGCTATATAGAGGAGCTGAGGAGCCTCTACGGGCTCCCGCCGCTCTGCGGCA
>JAADFC010000147.1 GCA_013153105.1 Thermoproteota archaeon | reverse complement strand
GGAGGCTGCGAGGTGGAGGATGAGGAGCTGCCACCCGCCGATAACGGTGCCCGCGTGGATGGTGATGTTCACCGGTAAGACGCCGGGGGAGCTGGGGGTCTACGGGTTCCGGCACCGGAGGCCGGGGGAGTTCGGCTACTATATCGTGAACAGCGGCTACATTAGGGAGCCCACCATCTGGGATGAGGCGGGGAGGCGGGGGCTCTGGGTGGGCGTCTACGGTGTGCCTCCCACGTACCCGCCGAGGCCGGTGCACGGGTTCATGGTGACCGACTTCACGACGCCGGGGCCGGATAAGCCCTACACCTTCCCGCCGTGGCTCCGGCGTGAGCTTGAGCAGGCGACGGGGCCGACGGTATTCGACATAGTCTACAGGAGTGGGGACAAGGACCGGGTGGCGCGGGACCTTTTCAGGATGCTCGAGAACCACCAGAGGCAGGTGGAGTACCTCGCCGCTAGGAAGAGGTGGGACCTCTTCATATACGTGGAGATAGCCGTGGACAGGGCGCACCACGCGTTCTGGAAGTACTTCGACAGGAGCCATCCCCGGTACGTGGAGCATCCCCGCTACAGCGGGGTTATACCCGAGCTGTACCGTAGGATTGACGTGTGGTTCGAGAGGCTCCACCGGAGCCTGCCCCGGGACACGGTGATAGTCTTCGCCAGCGACCACGGCATCAAGGCCGTGAAGGGGGCGTTCACGATAAACCAGTGGCTGGCCGAGCAGGGCTACCTCCGGCTCCGAGTCGACCCCGGGGAGCTGAAGCCTGGCACGGACCTCCGGGAGGACATGGTGGACTGGGAGCATACCATCGCCTGGGCGTGGGGCGGCTACTACAGCAGGGTCTTCATAAACCTGAAGGGCCGCGAGAAGAGGGGCGCCGTGGAGCCGAGGTACTATGAGGAGACGCTCCGCCAGCTCCGCCGCGACATAGAGGCGATACGGGGCCCCGGAGGGGAGGAGTGGAGGAACATGGCCTACCGCCCCGAGGAGCTGTACCCGGTGGTGAGGGGCGACGCTCCCGACCTCATGGTGTACCTCGACGACCTCTGGTGGAGGCCCGCGGGCACCCTCGGCTGGCCCAGCCTCTACCTCGAGGAGAACGACCGCGGCCCCGACGACGCGGTCCACGACTGGATAGGCGTGTTCGCCGTCTACGACCCGGAGGGCACCCTCTCCAGGGGCGAGCAGGGCCTCATAGAGATAACCGATGTTAGGAGGCTGCTGTGGGAGATACTCTTCTCCCGCCGCTAGCTCCGCCCACTGTTTAACCCTCCACCCCCGCCCCGCGGGTACGCCCCCGGGCAGGGGTGCGGCTGTGTTGGCGGAGAGGGTGCAGATTAGCGTTAGGAGGGACCTCTACGAGAAGGCTGAGAGGTTTATCCGCGAGCAGGGCGGGTTCCAGAGCGTGGAGGAGCTGGTGGAGTTCCTGCTCGAGGAGGCCCTCGCTGCCGGAGGCGCTGGCGGCGGGGAGACGGGGGGAGGGGAGGACGAGGAGAGGGTGAAGGAGAGGCTCCGGGCCCTCGGGTACATATAGAGGCAGCTGCCCTGCGCGCCGTCATAGCGCTGCCCTCAGCGCCGGGCTCCGCCCCAGCCGCGATTTAGCGTCGGCTGAGGGGCGCAGGGGATGCCGAGGGTTGTTGTCACCGCTTCGCCTGGGGGGCATGCGGGCTACGCCTATGCTGTGGGCGTTGAGCTTGTCAGGCTTGGCGTCGACGTTTTATTCCTGGTTCCCCGCGGCCACGAGGTTTGGGTGAGGCGCTTCAGCCGGCTGGGGGCTGTCCGGGAGGTCACCCTTCCGCGTAGATACGGCGAGCACCTCCTGCGGGCTGTGCCCCGGCTCGGCCGCGCGTTCATCGAAGCTCTCCGCGCAGTCGGGGGTGCGGACGCTGTCCTCGGTACTGGTGCCAGCCTTAGCGTGCCGCCGGGCGTGGCGGCTAGGCTTAGGGGTAGGCGGCTGGCTATCTTGGAGAGTATGCCTCGCTTCACGCGGCCTGGCCTTGCTAACCGTGTTCTCGCACCCCTCGCCGACCTTGTGCTTGTGCACTGGGAGGAGCAGGTGAGCCTCTACCCGCGGGCTCGCCGGGTCGAGGCCGTGGGCCCGGTCTACGAGCCGCCCAGGTACCAGCCGCGGAGGGGCTCCTATATCCTCGTGACCACCGGTAGCGTTGGACACCGCATGCTCCTAGATGTTGCAGCAGAGCTTGGCTCTGAGGAGGTGGTCCTCCAGACGGGTATGGTTGACCCGGAGAGGTACCAGGGGAGGCCTGGGGTTAGAGCCTTCCGCTGGAGCGACGATATAGATTCGTGGATAGCAGGTGCGAGGGTGGTAGTAACGCATGTCGGCATGACGGCTGCCAAGGCGGCCCTGGGCTATGGTAAGCCTACTGTCGTGGCTGCATCGCCGCATATAGTGATACCCGAGAGGGATGCGAGGCTTTATGCCGAGAAGATAGGCGCCGTTTACCTCGACCGCCTCGAGCCCGGCGCGCTTAGGAGGGCACTGGAGGAGGCTGAGAGCAACCCGCCTAGGCGGGTCCCTAGCGGCGCGAGGAGGGCTGCCAAGCTTGTAGCAGGGCTCCTAGCGTGACTCTCTCATCGTTTATTTCGATTAATACCCTTCCTAGCTTCCAGCCTTATGCTCCCCTTGAGGGCTGCGAGCGCCACCCGGTACGCCGCCTCGGCCAGCGCCCTCGCGAGGCTCTCCAGCGCGTTCTCCAGCTCCTCCACGTCGCCTCGCTTCCTCGCCTTAGCTGCCCAGTCTAGGTACCCCCTTATCCTAGGCTCAACCGCGAGCAGGACCGGGGTCGCGTCGCCCGCCTTCTCGGCCGCCAGCCTCGCAGCGTCGAGCAGCTTGCCCTGCTGCTCCGCCGCGCGCAGCAGCATGACGCCGGTGTAGCTTGCGGAGAGGAGCCGGTTGAGCAGCTTGTACTGGTCGGGGCCGTAGAAGGCTACGCGTAGCCCCTGGCTGAGCAGCCTGTCGAGATGCTTCACCACCAGCTGCGCCGCCCTGGAGGCCTGGTCGAGGCTCACCCGGGCCCGGAGTGTGTCGGCCTCCAGGCTCTCCCCGTCGTAGCTGGCTACCGCTGTGACAGCCTCCTGGCCCGCGCCGGTGTCCACCGTCTCATACACCACCGCCACCGCTCCTAGGCCGTGGCTCCTCGACGGCTTCGGGTGCTCCACCACAACCCCGCCGGCCGAGGCTACCTGGATGCCGGCGAGCACCCTCGCCGCCAGGGCTGCAAGCTCCACCGCCCTCGAGGGGGAGACCTCGCCGCGGAGCAGCCTGAGCCCCGACTCGGGGTCCACGGCGGCTACGAGGACCTCGAACAGTCTCCCAGGCTCTTTGACCCGCTCCAGCCTCGAGGCGGCCTCGGGCCAGTCCAGCCTCTCCAGCAGCCCCGCC
>JAADFC010000076.1 GCA_013153105.1 Thermoproteota archaeon | reverse complement strand
AGCCCCGTACACAGCAGCCACTATCATGTTCTGAGGGTTGCCCAGCGGGGAAGCCGCGGATGCAACGTTTACAGACAACACCAGCAGAGCAGCGGACGAGCATTCATCGAACCCCAAGAGGAGCCCAGCCCTCACCGCCAAAGGCAGGGCTACAACGAGGACAGGATCGTTACCAGCTACAAGCGAGACGAGGCCCAGCAGGAGCATGAGGGTGTACATCAAGACCCAGCGGGGGAGCGGGAGCCGTTGGAGACGCTTCAACAAAGGCCCCGCCACGGAGCCTAGTAGGGCCTCGCCAGCCACCATGAGCCCCGCTAAGCCGGAAACCGGGGCGAGGACCTCTCGGACCCAGAGCGCCAGGGGCCCCAAGCCCACACCACACGTCGACCCGCAGAAGGGGAGCCGGGAGGCCGCTCCCCCCGGGTGGCGCCCTAGAGGAGGCCCGGCGTTACCTGGGGCCTAACCGGCTCCTTCATGAACTCGAGGAGCCCAGCCTTCTCCAGGGCCTGCCTGACCTCCTCGTCACTGGCGCCGGGGCTTATCTCTATCTTCTCCGGGAGCACCTCTATGTGGTTTATGTTGGCCCTCCTCCTCTTCACGCCGCTCACATCCTTCGGGCCGGTTATCAGCACAAAGTTATCGTCAATTATCTCTACTATGACGCACTTCCTCCCGGCCTCGCGGCCGCGGGTCTTAACGCAGAGACGCCCCACCTCGATAACGGGCATCGGGACACCACCCCTGCATGCTCCAGCGGGTCCTACCCCTTCAAGCCCCGGGAGCCTGGGCCCGCACCCGGCTGCTCATGATTTAAGCCTTACCAGGCCCGCCGCAGCCCTCCACCCGGTAGCCGCGGCCGCGCAGCGCGCTGCAGACGTAGCCGCGTATCAGCTGGTAGGCCTCCTCGAGGCCCAGGTAGCCCGTGTCAACCACCAGGTTGAATATGTGGAGGCTGTTGGCGTCTATCCCGTAGTAGTCGAGGAAACGGCGCCACTGCATGTACTCCCGCAGCACCGTCTCCCGGTAAACCTCCTCCACGGGCCGCTTCTCCCTAGCAACAATCCTCTTAACCCTCACATCCAACGGCGCGGTGACATAGATCCTGACGTCCGCGACGCTGCCCAGCACCCAGGCTACAAGGTGGCCTTCAACGACGACGCCGCCCTTACAGCCTATCTTCAGCGTGCGCGAGTCTATCTCCATGTCTATCCTCGGGTCCTCCGATGCTATCCTGTTCAGCTCCTCGAGGCTCAGCCCCTTCTCCCTGGCGAGCTCCCGGAATATCATGCCCGCAGAGTAGTACTCCAACCCGAGGTCCCGCGCCAGCCGCCGGGCATAGGTGGTCTTACCACTGCCCGGCGGGCCGCTCACCGCGATAGTAGGCCCCGCCTTCTTGACGCTCCCACACGTGGCAAGCAGCACGGCGCCACACGCCTCCACGGCAGAAGACGCAGAGGAAGCCCGGGGGAAAGGGCCCCCTGCGGCCCCTCCGCCGGAGGGAGGGGCCCGGAGACGGCGGCCAGCGCCAGCGCGTGAAGGCTCCCGGGGCTACTGCTGCTGCTCGCTGCCCCCAGCCTCGGGGGCCGCGGCCGCCGCGGGGACGCTGCGGCGCAGGCTGCGCAGCTGCTCGAGGAGCTGGCCCCTCACCGTCTTCTTCAACAGCTTCTCGAGGCAGCTGGGGCATATGACGCCGCCGTACATCCTCTCGGGCCGCCTAGCCGTCTTGGGCAGCTTCCGGAGCTGGCTCGGCCGCAGGCGGGGGACGCCGTTGAGCGGGCGGCCGCATATCATGCACCGCGCCGGGCCCGGGCGCCGCTTCTCGTAGTGCACCACGGTCTCGCCGCCTGGCAGCCTCACGTGGACCCTCCTCAGGGAACGGCTCCTCTGGTACGGCCTGGGCACAGCCTACCACCCCTCCTCCTGGACTGGCCCCACACTCCTCCCAGGGGCCGCGAGGGCGCGAGCCTAGCCCTCTTGGAGGCTCCTACCCGGGGCCGCCGGCTGGGCCGGGGGCTCTATAACGGCTATCCCCCGCCGCGCCGGAGCCTCGCCGCCAGAGCCACGGCCAGGTCCTCCTGCATCAGGGGGAGCGCGGCTATGAAGGAGAGCGCGGCCACGAGCCCCGGGAAAGTGAAGCACCCCTTCTCGGTGGCCACAGTGAGCAGCGGCACACAGCATGCAACCGGGATCGGGAGCGGCGGCAGCCCCCGCAGCACGAGCACCGCCACAGCGCCGTAGACCGGAGCCAGGAAGGCAAGCCTGAGGAGGACCAGCCTCCGCAGCTGAACCCGGAGGTCAACCAGCCTCGCCCGGAGCCGCTGCAGCCTCCGCCTCGGAACCTCGCCGCCCCGCAGCTCCGCGATTATAGCGTCAAGCTCCGCCCTGGCCTCGAGGTAGCGGGGCCCCGCGAAGAAGCCGAACGCGAGGTCCGAGACGAGCATGGAGAGGGGCCCGAGGATCGAGAGGTAGACCACTAGCGGCAGCAGCTCCCCCAAGAGCGCGCTACACCCCCCGGAAGGGGCGCGGAGAAAGCCCCGGGGGGAGGGGAAAGGGGCTACCGGAGCCTCTCTATTAGCTCTACAATCCTCGCCGCCGCCTCCTCTGGCCGCCCCTCTACGTTCTCAACTATGTACACGCTCGCCGCGACCAGAGTGGCGCTCGCCATGGCAGCCGACCGGGCGAAGCTGAGGAGCTCACGGATACCCTCCACCCCACCTATGTCGCTCCGAACCCGTCCGCGGTCGCGCATCTGCCGCTCGTGGATAACCTCCGGGGGCGCCTCCACGAGCACTATGCTATCCGGCCGAAGCTCTTTCACGACATTCTCGGGGAGCCCTGGCCAGAACCCCGTCGAGGTCTTTATCACCGCGTGGGTGTCGACGAGCAAGACGCCCTCCTCGCCGAGCCGCTTCTCGCCCTCGATACGGATGGCCCTGGCAGCCATCTCCTGCAGCTGCAGCTGCCTCCGGAGCGGGAGATGCCTCATCTCGTCCCGGTGCCTAACCCATCCCTCACGCGAGGCCTCGGAGAACATGTAGTCCCCGAAGTTAACCACCAGGAACCTCTTGCCGCGGGACTCGAGCATCTCGGCAACCTTGCCCAGCACGGTAGTCTTACCGACACCAGGCACGCCCGTCACTATCACGGTCACGAAGGGGTTGCGGAGAACCACGGCCACCACCCGGCCTCCCAGCCGCATGCACCGCTAGGGGGAGCAGCGTGGGCCTGCAGCGTCTGGAAGGGGTAAAAAGATGGGTTGTAGCAGCCCCCTAAACCCTCCAGTAACCCTTCTAGCCGCCGATTATCCTCTGCAGCGTCGGGTACATCTCCAGCGTCCTCTCGTACACCAGCGCCTGGTAGAAGTTGTAGATTATACCCACTAGCAGCACCAGGCCGCTGCCCGTGCC
>JAADFC010000109.1 GCA_013153105.1 Thermoproteota archaeon | reverse complement strand
GCGGCCACGGTCAGTGTTAACAACCCTGTTGGCAAGGTCTATAGTCTTGACCTCCTCCACCAGCACCCTAACACCAAGCCTCTCGAGGCTCGATATGGGCGCCCTGGTCTCCTCGGGCTTGGCTGTGCTCAGCGCTACGTCGAAGAAGAGGGGCTGGAACTCGTGCCAGGGGTTGTTGGTTATCAGTGTTATCTCCGCTTCTGCACCCTCGGCTTTGAGGCTGTGGGCCAGCGTCTTGGCGGCTATGAGGCCGCCGGTGCCTCCGCCGAGTATGAGGACTCGCTTGGGCATGGGTGTCCACCAGCTCGGGCCCGGGGTGGGTTATGACGGCCCTCTGGCGTACACGCATGTTCAATTTGATTTATAATCTAGGTGCCGGAGCCTGTTATCGCATGTAGACGCCGAACTCTATCGCCCGAACCCTATCGGGCCCCGACGGGCTAGGAGGCTCCTCGACAGCCCCGATGCAACCACGTGAGCCGTGTAGAGGGGCTCGGGCGTCCTCGTGTAGACCTGGAGACTGCAGAGCAGCCTCCACGCATCCCCCGCGTCGAGCCCGTAGGAGGCGTAGAGCAGCTCCCCACGCGGGCAGGGGGCGCGGCGCAGCCGGCTCCAGACCCGCTCGAGCACCCCGAGGCGGCGGCGCCAGTCGGGGAAGTGGAGGCGCAGCGCCCGCTCCACCCGCTCCCTCCGGGGCGGATAGGCGTAGACCACCACAACGGGGACGCCGGTCTCCTCGTGCACCCTCCAGGGCTCCGCCACGTTGAACCCGGCGAACACCGGGGTGTCGAGGAGCACCGCGTTGAGCTCCAGCCTATCCGAGGCCCGGGAGACGAGGCCCGCTATCGCCTCGGTGGCGTCGAGCCCGTCTACCTGCACCCAGGACGCCTCCGCGAGGCAGGGGCAGAGCCTGCCGCCCCTCCAGCAGTGGGCGGCGAGGACGAGGATGCAGCGGCTCCAGCCCTTCCGGAAGAACCCATCATCCACCCCGGCGACGCAGCCCTCCATGGAGCCCAGCCTGCACCGCCCCCGGAGGGCGCTAGGGGGTTATGGTTAGGCTCGACTCCTCCGAGAGCTGCTGCTTGACGCGCCTCCTAACCCACCAGGGCTCCGGGGGGACGAGGCTGTCCAGCCTCTCGGCGAGCTCCGGCTCGGCTATGACTATCCAGCCCTTCATCAGCATCCTGGCGAGGGCCTTGGTTGCCAGGTACGCCGCGTACACCCCGCTGGCGCCCTGGTTGCCGGCCCTCGCCAGCTCCTTGACTATGTTGTACGCCAGCCTGACGTGGCCAGGCCTCTCGAGCCTCATGTAGACTCCCTGGCGGCCGCGGCCCATGAGCTGGTGGAGAGTCTCCATCACCCGCGCGGGTACTGCCACGAGTATGCTCCCCTTCTTCGTCTTAGCCGCGGCGGGCATGGCGCTCCAGGCGGCGCGGTGGAGGAGCTGTATCAGCCCGAGCTGAGCCTCCTCCCTCTCCGCGGACCCCAGCTGCATCACTTGCAGCCCCAGCCCCTTGCGGAACGTGTACAGCACCGTTATCGGGCTGTGCACCCCGACGGCTATCCCGGCCTCGCGTATCCACTCGGCCACCATCCCCGCCTCGTCGGGCCGCAGCTCCCGGCGGCTCCGGAACACCGCCAGCTCCCTGGCCATGAAGAGGAAGGGGAGCACGATTATCCCGACGACGATGCCTCCTATGACAGCCGAAGCCGTCTCGAGCCCGAGCACCTTTAGGACCAGGCCGGCGGCCAACGCGGACGCGGCGGCTCCGCGGTCGGGCTTCGGGGGCAGCGTCACAAGCCTACACCCCGGGAGTGTGCCATCAGCCGTCTGCGCCACCCCGGCGCCCCGCGTGGGCCGCCCAGGGGCCCCGCGGGGCTCCTGGGGATAGCGGTGCGCCCGCATCCTATCAGCGTTGTTCCCGGCCCCCGCCGGTGTCTAGATTGCCTCCCGGCGCCCGGGCCCGGTGGGAGCCTGGTGGGCTGGGCTGCGGGCCCGCAGCCTCGCGGAGGAGCTGGAGCGCAGGCTCCCCGGCAGGGTCTACACCGACCCGGCCGTGGCCTCTCTCTACGCCCGCGAGCCCAGCGGCCTGGAGGGCCGCCCGCCCGCGGCGGTGGTGCTCGCAAGGGAGCCTGGCGACGTTTCACTCACCCTGAGGCTAGCCTACAAGTTCGAGGTGCCGGTCTACCTACAGGGCAGCCTCTCCTCCCTCTCCGGCTCAGCTGTACCCCTCGACGAGGGTATAGTAATCTCGTTCGAGAAGATGAGCAGGGTTAGAGAGTTTAGCCCCGTGGACGGCTACGTCGAGGCCGAGGCGGGTGTGAGGCTTGGGGAGCTTAACAGCCTCCTAGCCCGGGAGGGCTACATGTTCCCCGTCGACCCCGCCAGCGTGGCCGTGGCGACGGTGGGGGGCGCGGTGAACAGCGGCGCCGGGGGCCTCCGGGGCGCGAAGTATGGGACGATGAGGGACTGGGTGCTCGGCCTCGAGGCCGTGCTGCCGGACAAGCGGGGCAGCGTGATCCGGGTGGGCTGCAGGGTGGTGAAGTGCCGGCAGGGCTACGACCTTACGAGGCTCATAGTGGGGAGCGAGGGCACCCTGGCTGCGGTCACGGCGGCTGTGCTGAGGCTGGCCAGGCTCCCCCGCCGCGTGGTTGTAGCGGCGGCTTTCTTCCCCGAGCTGGAGGGTCTCGCGGCGGCGGTTGCGGAGGTTAAGGCTGCCGGGTACGAGCCGCTAATCATGGAGTTCATGGATGCCCCCACAGTAGCCAAGGCGGTGGAGTATGTGAGGCCGGGCTTCGAGGCTGCGGGCCACATGCTGCTGGTGGCCGTGGAGGCCGCGGACTGTGAGGCTGTGGAGGTTCTCGAGAGGCTCTCGCGGTTGCTCAGCTCCCACGGCGCCTCGAGAGTCTACACAGCCCCCAGTATGAGGGAGGCGGAGCCGCTGATAAAGCTGAGGAGGGCGATGTACCCCTCCCAGGTCAGGCTGGCCCTCGAGGAGAAGGGGCCGGGGACGCTAGTCTACGTCGAGGATATAGCTGTGCCGCCCTCGAGGCTCGTGGAGGCTGTGAGGGGCGTGAGGAGCCTCGCCGAGAGCTACGGGTTCGAGGTGCTCCTAGGCGGCCACGTGGGGGACGGCAACCTCCACCCCATAGTCGCTTTCGACCCGAGGAACCCAGGGGAGGCGGGGAGGGCGGAGCAGCTGTTCAGGGAGATAATGAGGCTCGCTGTGAAGCTCGGTGGCACGGTGAGCGCGGAGCATGGTATAGGTGTGTTGAAGAGGGAGGGTCTTCGGATGGAGCTGGAGGCCTTGGGGAGCCTCCGGGCGCTCGAGCTGATGAAGCAGTTGAAGCGGGTCTTCGACCCGAAGGGGATACTGAACCCCCACAAGGTGGTTTGGTGAGCAGCGTTGGACC
>JAADFC010000070.1 GCA_013153105.1 Thermoproteota archaeon | reverse complement strand
TCGGCAGGTGCCTGTCCTCCATCACGTCCCTAACCTGGATCTGGAACGGAGTAGCCATCGCGGATCACCTCCCCCCAGGCCGGGCCCCTTAGGCCCTCCTGAAGGGGACGTGTTTCCGACGTGTGGAAGGGGCTGGGCGCTTCTACAAGACCGTTACCATGATGGTGGGCAGCGGGGACCCCGAGGGGAGGGGCGGCGTACCGGCTTCCAGTTGGAAGCGGCTGCGGAACAGGCTAAGGGGGGAGGCGGCCGGGCTCCGCAGGGCGTCGTGGTGGAGTGTGGGCGGCCGTGCAGGCTTCCAGGCTTGCCCTCGAGGCTCTGCTGGTCCTGTTGATAGCTGGGCATCTCGCGATTAACTTGTTCGCGGATCTGCCGAGGTTCCTTGTCGGCGAGAATATTGTGAAGGCGATGCTCTACGCTGTGGGCCTCTACGCGGTGCACCGGGGGCTGCCCTGGGGCTACTACTACGTCGCCATCCTGGCAGCGTTCGGGGCGGGGAGGGTTTCGAGGACCGTGGTCGACCCCTATGGGAGGCTGGGGGCCGCTGGGCTGGACTGCGAGCCTAACCCGGCGATGGCGTATGCGCATATACCGCTCGTGCTCGCGGAGCTTGCCGCGGCTGTGCTGGCTGCCGTGGCTGGGCTGCGGGCTAGGGTATGAGCTTGGGCTCCACGCCTAGGCTGGCCGCCGCTTCGGCTTGGCGTGTGTCGCAGGTGAGCAGCGGCGCACGGTGGGCCATGGCCTGCGCTATGTAGAGGGAGTCGTAGACTGTGAGGCCCGTGTCGAGTGCTATCCTGAACGCTTCGCGGAGGTAGCGTCTCTCGTCCTCGACCCGCAGCACGCCCCTCTCCACCATGGTGTGGAGGAGGGCTTCCTTCTCCAGGGCGAGCCTACGGGGGATGAGGCCGCAGATCCTGGCGGCTTTCCAGACGGCGTTGAGCACCTCCTTGAGGGCGTGGTCCACCGTCATCGCCTGCTCCTCGGCGAGGCTCTGGTGTACCAGCCTCCACCCCTCCTCCCTGAGCAGCAGCTTCGCCAGCGCCGAGGCGTCAACGACTATCACGGTCCTCCCTCACCAGCCTCGCCGCCGTGCCCCGGGGCAGCTCGGGGTGGGACTCGAGCGCCTCCTCCAGCTCGCGGAGGGCGCGGAGCCTCTCGTAGTAGGCGACGCGCTCCTCGAGGAACCTGATTATCTCGCTGCGCCAGTCCACCTCGCCCTTCAACGCTTCGAGCCGCCGCTTCAGCTCGCGGGGCACCCTGATGCTGAGAACCTCGCTCAACGAGGCGCCCCCGAGGGAGACCGTGTAGACGCCCCCTTATAGGCGGAGCGTCTACGGCCCCTCGGGGCGGCGGAGGCGAGATGCACCCCCTGGGAGGCTATCCGCCGTCTGGGGGCTAGAGGCTGTGCCGGTGGCGCTGCCGCGGCGGCGCTGGGGCGGAGTGTGCAGCCTCTGCGGCAGGCGGGGCCTGGTGTCGTCGAGCATAGGCGTCTGCCTGGACTGCCTCCGCTCCAGGCCCCGGGAGGCGCTGAGGGTGGCGCGGGAGAGGCATCGCGGGTGGAGGCTCGCGGCGGGGCTGCCTGGGGAGCCGCCGAGGGCCCGTGGAGGGGTGCCGTGCAGGCTCTGTGTCAACGAGTGCCTCATCCCCCGCGGCGGGCTGGGCTACTGCGGCGTGTGGCGCGCCACGCCGGAGGGTAGGCTGGAGCCGGTGGCCGGCCGGGGGAGGGTGGTGGCGTTCACCTACCTCGACCCGCACCCGACGAACTGTGTTGCTGAGCCCGTCTGCCCCGGCGCCACCGGCCGCGGCTACCCCCGCTACACGAGGGTGCGGGGCCCGGAGAGGGGCTTCTACAACCTCGCCGTCTTCGCGGGCGGCTGCCCGCTGGACTGCGTGTTCTGCCAGAACCCGGAGCACAAGGCTATGGTTGCCTTTGGCCGCCCAGAGCCGCGGCACGTGCTGAGCATCGACGAGCTTGTGGAGAGGATGCTCGACCCGAGGGTGACTTGTGTCTGCTTCTTCGGCGGCGACCCTACACCGCAGATGCCCTTCTTCATCGACGCGGCTGCGAGGGCCTACAGGCTGCGGCGGGAGCGGGGTATGCTGCCCTTCCGCGTGTGCTGGGAGACCGACGGGCTCGCCTCCCCGCCCGTGCTGAGGAGGGCCGCTATGCTCAGCCTTGAGAGCGGGGGGATAGTCAAGGTTGACTGGAAGGCGTGGACCCCCAGCGTCTACGAGGCTTTGACCGGCGTGGACGGCAGGAGGGCCGTCGAGAGGCTCAAGGCTAACACGAGGATGGTAGCCGCCATGGCTGGGGAGAGGGGTGAGCCCCCGCTGCTGGTGGTGAGCGTCCTACTAGTCCCCGGCTACGTCGACGCGGGGGAGGTTGAGGCTATAGCGGGCTACGTGGCGGGGCTCATGGAGGAGTACAGCGTCAACATACCCATGGTGCTGCTCGCCTTCCACCCCGCGCACAGGATGAGAGACCTCCCGCCCACCAGCAGGCGGCACGCCATGGAGGCGCTGGAGGCTGCGAGGAGGGCAGGGGTGAGGGAGGTCTACCTGGGCAACGAGTGGCTCCTCGGCGACTACTACTAGCAGGCTACGCGTAGAGCATGAGGCGGCTGAGTCTCATAGCCGTGTGGGAGACGAAGCCCGGCTCATCCAGGTGCTCAGCCTCCTCCAGCGCGTCCTCACCCAGCAGCTCCAAGCCGCCCAGCTCCGCCTCGAAGAACGCGCCGAAGACCACCCCGTCCACGAGGACGAGGACTAGACTGTCGCCGTTGAGGAACTCTATGCACACCAGCCCGGTGAACCTGGAGCCCGTGAGCCTCTCCTCCACAAACGCCAGCGGCCGACGCGAGTAGACGCCGCCGCCCCCGGGGCAGAGCAGCCTCGCCGCCGCCGCGTCCAGCGGCAGGCTGCGAGCCGACACCGGAGGCTGCGGGGAAGCCAGCCCCGGGGCCTGGAGGCTTAGGAGCAAGCGGCCGCACCCCCAGGGAGCCCGTGGGCCTCGGCGGCGTGCTTGGGGGTGCTGGGGCGGTGAGCCCCGGGTATCACCCGGGGGCGGAGGGCGGGCTGCAACGTTCTAAGCCTCGTCCAGCGCCGCCGGCGGCTGGGGAGGCTGCGGCGGGTCTTGGCGAGGCTTGTCGCGGGCGTCGACGGGGGCGCTTCCTCGACGAGGGCTGTCGTGGTGGACCCTGACAGCGGCGGGGTGTGGACGGGGAGGGCTGGGCCCGGCAACCCGGTCAACGTTGGCGCCGCCGCGGCCGCCGCGGCGGTTAGGGAGTCGATAGAGGATGCGCTCCGGGGCACGGGGTACAGGCTCTCCTCGCTCGCCAGCGCGGCGGCGGGGCTGGCGGGGCTGGACAGCAGGGTGCTCCGGAGCCAGCTGGCGCCTCACATAGCGAGCCTCTCCGGCCTGG
>JAADFC010000105.1 GCA_013153105.1 Thermoproteota archaeon | reverse complement strand
CACGGCGCCGCCGGGGGGGCCGGTGGAGGAGGCGGTGGCGGCGACTAGCCAGCCGCCGGGGGCTCCAGGGCTGCGGCCACGCTGGGTCGCCGAGGGCGTCCTAGCCGTCTCCCCTATGCCACGGCCGGAGGACCTCGAGGCGCTGGCCGGGTTCCCGACGGTGCTAAGCCTCGCCGGCCCCGCGGAGTACCTCTACAGCGGCGGCCTCGACCCCCGCGTGGAGGCTGCCGTGGTGGAGAACTTCGTCTGGCTCCCCGTCGGCGAGTACAACGCGCCCCCCCTCCCCCGTCTCGCCCGCGCGCTCCGGGACGCGGAGAAGCCCCGGCCGGTGCTGGTCCACTGCTTCCGGGGCTGCGGCCGCAGCAGCTCCGCGGCAGCCGCCTGGCTCGTCTGGAGCCTCGGCCGCAGGGCCAGCGAGGCCCTGGCCGAGGTGGCCACGAGGACGGGCTGCGGCGTCGAGACCCTGCCCCAGAGGAGCGTCGTCGAAGCGCTCGCCCTAGCACTCGCGGCCGGCGAGAAGACCTGGCTCCTCCACGCCGACCCCGAGGACCCCAAGCCCGAGTACGCCGCCCTCCTCGCGGGGAGGCTCCACAGCCTCCTAGACGGCGACCCCGCCGCCCTGCTCAGGGAGGCCTCGGAGGGCAGGGGCCCCATAGCAGCCGCGGCGGAGGCGCTCGCCAGGGAGGCGGGCTACACCGTCGCCGGCGCCGAGCTGGCTTCGATGAAGCCCCCCACGCTCCGGGTCCACACCTGGATACCCAGGGGCGCCCACCCCGCGGCCGTGCCGGAGCCGAGGATAGACCCGGACCGGGTGGCCAAGGCCCTCCGGGAGGCGCTGCAGCCCAGCATCGAAGGGCTCCAGGTGGAGGTGAAGGTCCACCCCCGCACCCGGCCCCCATGGCTCTAGCCCGCGGCCGAGCGCCTATACGCCGCCTTCGAGCATAGAGCAGAGCGGGAGCAGCAGGGCAGCGAGGCTGCCAGGGTCATTGAGGCGGGCGGCCTGCAGGAGACGAGACCCGCAGCCGGGCTGCGCGTCGAGCGGTTCCGCGGCGTGGAGAGGGCCGAGCTGAAGCTTGCCCCGATAACAATAGTCACCGGGAGGAACAACTCGGGCAAGTCCTCCCTCCTCGAGGCGCTCGCGGTAGCCGCCTCCTCCCCCGCGGGGTTCCGCGACTGGCTGGGCGCCGACGTGGTGAGGAGCATCATCGACGAGAAGCTCCTGGGGTACCCGCAGCGGCTGCTGCGCGGCGGAGCCGCCGAGGCAAACATAGAACTCGACTACACTACGCTGATACCCGCATCAGGCTCAGGCTGCGCCGGCCGCCCAGCATCGAGCCCGAAGCTAGAAGGCTCGCATGTACAGTCCTGAACATGATAGGCGAGATTACCTTACGATTCTGTATAGGCGTCGCAGCCGAGTCTACAGCGGAAGCAGCACTCAGCGACGGTACCGGCCGCGTCTACAAGCTGCTAAGCTCCGCCCTCAACAGCGCCAAGGTATTCTGCCGCAGCCGGCGGGTGGGAGCTGGCGGAGGTCTCGAAGAGACAGCCGCGGCCGCTATTCTAGACGCGCTAGCTAGCGCTGCTAGCATCGTAGTGGAGAACAGCATCGAGATTGTCTACATGCTAGCCACCGATTATAGTGGCGTCAGTCGCGCCATTTACTATCCAGGAGCTGATGGTTTGAAACACGTCTCGAAACGTATCCGCGTTATACTCAACGAGTCAATACGCGGGATAGCAGAGAAGCTGGTTAAAGCGTCCAATGTCAGAGTTAACTTAGACGAACTGGCCCGTTGCCTAGCTGCGGCCTTCCGCGACGCCTTGGATAGGGCTGTACGCGGAGACGGCCGGGGTACTGCGGCTCAGCCTGCCCATGACGCTGGTCCAAGGGTGTTCACCCTGTTCCACCGCAGCCTGCTGGGGCGCCGGCGCAGCCTTGTGAGAGCCGTGACCGACGCGGTTAAGGGTCTGCTTGGCCTGGGCCTCCTGGACGCGTACCGGGAGATGCTGCGCAGCGTGCCAGGCCTCGGCTTCGAGGACCTGCTCGTCGCGGGAGGCGAGGTCCTCCTTAAGACCCGCAGCGAGATGGTGCCTGCGAGCGTGCTGGGCGACGGGGCTCTCCACCTCCTGCTCCTCACAGCCGGGCTCGCCCTGGCCCGCGGGGGCGGCGCTGTGGTGGTGATCGAGGAGCCTGAGACGGGGCTACATCCGGGCTACATGGGTGTATTCGCCCGTCTCCTCGTCGACTCTGTGGCCGAGGCTAGGGGTGGGCGTGTACTGGTTGCGATGAGTACGCATAGTCTCGAGCTTATAAGGTACATAGTGGCAGAGGCCAAGGAGAGGGGGCTACTCGGCTCGCTAGCTACAGTGTTAATATACGAGGGAGAGGTGTACAGCGTCTTCCAGGGGGAGGAGGCTGCAGAGGCCAGCGAGCTCGATGTCGACCTCCGCGGCGTCTAGCCCGGGGAGCGTGCCGGGGGATGCTTGCCGGCTGTAAGCGGGCCCTGGCGCTGGTCGAGGGCGTGTACGACTACGCTCTGCTGAAGGGCCTGCTCAGTGGCGTGATGAGCGTTGTATTGGAGTCTGATGGGTGGAGGCTGTACGATACCCTGCGGAGGTGCGGCGGCTGCCTCGTCGTACACACAGTCAATGGGATTAGGAACATGGGGGAGAAGACTGTCAGGCTCGTCCTCTACCGGGTTAAGACGCTTCCTGGCGGCAACTGCCTCACAGCTGTTGTTGACAGCGACGAGCAGGAGCCCCGCAACAGGCTTGAGCTGCTGTGGAGGCGGCTGGATGCTGTCGTTAAGCTCTACCGGGCTGTCGACGCCGCGGAGTCTGGCGGCGGCCACTTCGCGTACCGCTGCATCAGCCCCAGGCGTGGCGTGCTGCCCCGCCTCTGCATCGCCTCGTGGAGCTGCAGCGCGGAGTGCTGGATAGCCTCGGCGCTGCCGGGCTGCGACGCCGGCATGAGGCGGCGGTGTAAGGCCTGCCTCCACGCGGACGCCGGGGGGAAGATAGGCCTCGAGGAGGCTGCCCGCGCGGTCGCGGAGGCCCTCGAGAGCGGCGGGCCGGCGGCTGGGCCGCTGCAGGGTCTTCGCCGGCGGCTGCTCGATCCCTAGCTGGTGGCCTTGGGGGTGGCGGCGGGTGGGTAGGAGGGTGGAGCCTCTGCTGGCGCTGGAGCTGCCCTGCGACACCCGTGCGGCTGTGGCGCTGCTCGGGAGGCTTGAGGGGGCCTACAGGCTGGAGCTGCTGGAGGGGCTGCTGCTCGCCGCCCTCTCCGCGGGGGGCCTGGCGGCCGTCTGGGGGCTGGGGTGGGCGGCGAGGCTGCTGGTGTCCGCCGCGCTGCTCGCGGCCGCGCACCGGGTCGTGTCGAGCCTCCGGGGGCTGTCGAGGCTGTCTAGGCTCCGGCTGCTCGCCGCCGCCGGGGGCT
>JAADFC010000075.1 GCA_013153105.1 Thermoproteota archaeon | reverse complement strand
GTGGCCACCGGGTGCTGCTCCACAACCTCTGCTCCGCGCTCCTCCTGGGAGCCGCTGTGGCCGTTGCCGTGGCGGCGCCGGTGAGCCCTCTGCCGGGCGCCCTGGCAGCACCCCTGGTGGCAGGGGTTGAAGCTGGGTACCTGAGCCACCTGCTCCTCGACGCCCTGACGGTCTCGGGGGTGGCTATACTCTACCCGTGCAGCAGGCGTAGGCTCCGCCTGTCGAGGCTGCGCAGCGACAGCAGGCTAGCCAACCTGGCCGTTGAGGCGGCCTCGCTCGTGGCCGTGCTGGCGGCGGGGTGGGGGGTGGCGCTGAGGGGCTAGCAGGTTAGCCTCCCCGCGTTCACCCTGAGCACCTGGCCGGTTATGGCCCTCGACAGGCTGGGCATTGCGAGGAAGTATACCGCCTCAACCACGTCCTCGGGCTGTATTATCATCCTCAGGGGGTGCAGCTCCTCGACTCTCCGCCTCTTCTCGGGCGTGTCAATGAAGCCTCTCACCATGTCGGTCTCGACGAAGCTGGGCGCCACAGCATTCACCCTTATCCCCTCCGGCGCAAGCTCCACAGCTAGGCGCCGCGTCAACCCTATCACACCCGCCTTCGAAGCCGCGTAGGCTGCGGAGGCGTAGACACTCCCCGTCTCGCCCGCTATGCTGGCGATGTTGACTATCGACGCCCACTCCGCCCGGCGGAGCAGCGGCAGCAGGGCTCGGGTCACGAGGAAGACTCCCGTCAGGTTGACCCGCAGCACCCGCTCCCACTCCTCGAGGCTGAGCTCGTCAAAGCGGGTGAAGCTTATCACGCCAGCATTGTTCACGAGGACGTTGACGCTCCCCCAGCGCTCCCCCAGCCTGGAGGCGAACTCCTCCACCATACCAGGCTCGGACACGTCCAGCCGGTATACCAGAGCCTCCCCCGCGCCCAGCCGCCTCGCCTCCTCGGCCACACGCTCCGCCGCCTCCCTGCTGCTGCGGTAGGTGAACGCGACGCTACAGCCCTCCCTGGCGAAGCGCAGCACCACGGCCCTGCCTATCCCGCGGCTGCCACCGGTCACAACAACCCTACACTCGCCCCGCGCCGGGGCCACGGCCACCCGCCTCCCGGGCACGGCCGCCGGGCTGGAGGGATAAGCCGGGAACCCCCACCCCCGTAGATGGAGGCCGCCCCCAGGGGCGCTGGGGAGCTGGCCGGCTCCACGCCGCCCTGGAGGCGGGGTCGCCGGTGAAGCGGTGAGCCGCGGTTTGCCGAGCCCCTGGCGGCGGCCCAGGCTTCAGCCCGCCACTGCGCGGGCTCCCGCGTAGAGGGCTAGGGTTATGGCGACCGATGCTACCCCGCCCGCGGCGAGGGCGGGGGCGGCGTAGCGCCTGGGGATGCCGAGCAGCGCCGCCACCACGGCTCCGGTGTAGATGCCGGTTACCGGCAGGGGGACAGCTACGAAGACGGCGAGGCCTAGGGCGCCGTAGCGGGCTACGAGCCCGTGGACCCTACGCCGCGCCCGGTCGATGCGCTCCTCGAGCCTCCCCCTGACGTCGGGGGGGAGCAGGATGAGGGCCAGCCGCCAGGCGCGGTCGGCTAGGTACGCGAGCACGGCGGCCAGGAGGACCGCCTCCGCGGAGGCGAGCAGCGCCGCGGCGGCTGTGCCGTAGCAGTGGGCTAGGATCGGCGCCGCGTACCTCGGCTCGAAGCCTGGGAGGAGCCCCATGGCTAGGGCTAGCAGGCACCCGGAGGCCATGCCGCTGCGCTGCCTCCGCCCACCCGGCCCGCTGCCAGGCTTATAGGGGTTGAGCCCCGGTCTCAACGGCCCCCAGGGGGTATGGGGCTGCTCGGGGGGCAGCACTCCTACCGGCGCGAGAGCCATGGCGCGGGTAGATGACTTCGCGAAGGCTTGGAGCCCCCAGCCGCGGGGGCCCGGCGTCATAGAGAGGATTAGGAACACGATAAACCCCCCGCCGCCCCTGAGGCAGAAGCTGGCGATAGCCCTGTACAGGCTGCGCGTGCAGAACAACAGGCTTGAGTACATGATAGCTAAGATGAAGGAGCGCGACCAGGCGCTGTTCGAGAAGGTGGTACAGGCTCAGATGGACAAGGACACCACCAGGGCCGCCATGTACGCGGCCGAGGTTGCCGAGCTCAGGAAGATGATAAAGAGCCTGCTGATGGCGAAGTACGCGCTGGAGAGGGTGGCGCTCCGCCTAGAGACCGTGATGACCATGGGCGACATACTGGTGGGCCTGGCGCCCGTGGTGGGCGTGATAAGGGACCTGCGCCACTACCTCGGCAGGCTAGTGCCGGAGATAGGCCTGGAGATGGCGGAGATAGGCGAGCTGCTGGAGAGCGTGGTCACCGAGGCCGGCGAGTTCACCGGCTTCATGAGCGTGCCCAGCGGCGTCTACAGCGAGGAGGCCAGGAAGATAATGGAGGAGGCCGCCGCCGTCGCCGAGCAGAGGATGAAGGCGGAGTTCCCCGAGCTGCCCAGCGCCTTCCCCAGCCCCACCGCCGGCAGCCAGGAGAAGAAGTAGCCGCCCCCGCGGCCCACCCCAGGGCCAACCTTTTAGCTCCGCCCACCGTGGGCCCCTCGCACAGTCCCCCATTCCCCTGCCTCTCCTCAACCTCCACATCCGGCCATCCATAGCCTCGACGAGGGCAGGCTCCCCCTTAGACGTCCGCGCCCCTGGAGCCTGCGCGCCTCCACCGCCGCTCGGCCGCGTCCGGCTACGGGATGAGCAGGTCAGCGATGTAGTCTCGGAGCCTCTCCCAGTCCCGGTCCCCGGAGACCACGCCGAGGCGGAGCTTCCTCGCGGTCACCGCTAGCAGCGCATCGCCCGGGTCAACGCTTCGCTCGAGGACGAGCCGCGCCGCCTCCTCGACGTCCCCCGCCTCGAGCCTGGCGTGGAGCAGGGCTATACCGAGGCTCTCGAGCAGCCTTGGGAAGAGCGTGAGGAGCCTCTCGTAGCCGCGTGCTCTCTCCCTCTCGCCGCGCTGCAGCATGAGCCTGCGCTGCCTCTCAACCCAGTTCATGTACTCTAGCACAACCGTCTCGGTTACGTAGAGCGGCTTCTCTATCTCCTCGAGTACACGGAGCCTCCTCGATACGAGCACGTTCGTGTCCACTATGTAGCCTTCCGGGCCCTCCGCCACATCTCCTCCCCCACAGCCTCCTCCAGCTCCTCAACTCCAGGCTCGCCGAGCTCCTCCAGCAGCCGGAGATACTCCTCAACGACCCTCCGGCGCTCGGCAAGCAGGACCCTGCGAGCCTCCTCCAGCTCCTCCCTGCTGTCCGCGACTACGACGAGCCTCCCGAGCCTCGCGACGTAGACCCGGCGGCCTCTCAGGTCTCTGGAGAGGTACACCCTGCCCCTGTCATCCACCACACGCTCCTCGACGACGCCCGCAGACACTCTGCCCACCATCCACGGTGGGAGCGTGGGCCACCCTATATCTAAAGCGGGCCGGCGGCTGAAGGGCACAACTATCCATGCGG
>JAADFC010000086.1 GCA_013153105.1 Thermoproteota archaeon | reverse complement strand
CCCGGCCGGCGACGGCCGTGACGCGGCCGCCCTCCTGATACGCAACCCCCTCTTCGCCCGCGGCCTCGGCCAGAGGCTACGCGACGCGTGGACGCGGGCGAAGCCGATAACCGTAGGCCGCGCCGGGGAGGGCGAGGGGGGCGTGGGGTGACCTCCGGAGAGGGAGAGGCCGGCGGAGGGGAGCGCAGGCGCCGCCCCCTCTTCGCCACCGGCGAGGTGGTGGGCGACTACGAGCCGCTCCTCCGCTACTGGGAGAAGGCGGGGGAGAAGGCCGGCGACTCGGTGCTGCGCAACGAGGACTTCCAGGAGCTGCAGCGGCTGGTGCGGGAGGAGCAGGTATCGAGGCTGGACGAGGTGCTGGAGAGGCTGAAGCCCAGGTTCCGCGAGAGGGTCGACGCGAAGGCGGCCTCAGAGGCGCTCACAGAGTATTATGGCGTCGAGGTGTCGCCGGAGGAGGCGAGGGACCGCATAGCGGAGCTGCTCGCGGGCTGGCTGGTTGAAGCGGCGAGCCAGTGGAACATTATAAGGCTGAGGAGGCGCTGGGAGCGGGGCGAGGGGGCCGATGAGGCCTAGACCTTTGGCTACCTCCCAAGCCGCCCCGACGCCTCGGGGCCGGCCGTGAGGATTCCTGGCCTTACCGAGGCCTCCACTATTAATTTCCAAATTATCATTCTACTATCGATGCGGCGTAGGGTAGCCGGCGGGAGGGTGGAAGCGTAGCAGATCTAGAATCCATACAGACGCTATGCATCCGCTGTGGGAAACGGTGAAGCGTATAAGTAGTCCCCAGCCGCAGGCCCACGGGTGCCCCACGCGCCTTGCCGCGCCGCGTAGAAGTCCAGGGGCGCCTAACGAGATGCCGCAACATACTCTCACGAGTCAATGCTATACAGCTGCTGCAGGTACTAGCCGATCTACCCCCCATGGGCAGCCTCAGTATACGTCCCGGCAAAATAGCTTTAAGCTACAAGCACAACCCCCATGCGCTGCTAGGCGGGCGGTCGGAGACCGTCTTAACAGTCTACAAAAGCGTGCGCGAGCTACGTATCGAGGGCCACGGTAAGCTTATGATAAGCTTAAGGCTCCGCTGCCTCGGCGAAGATAACATGAAAATAACTCTGGAAGTTGGTGGTGAACACGAGCTCCTAGTTCACGAGGAGAAGCTTGAGTATGCTCTTAAAAGGCTCGTCAAGGTACTCGCAAGTTATGGGTTCCAGCCTCTACCATATAGGCAGCTGCAACAGCCTCCCCCTATCATGCAGATCCACAGTGGGCCGCTGCCTTCGGAACCGCCTCCTATAGTGCAGCAGTACTCAACTAGCCAGCAGCCTGCGTCAGCTATGCCAGATCCTGGCTCGTCAGAAGGACAGCCCCCGTCGCAAGCTACCGCAGCGGTATACGGGAGCACGCCGTCTATGGTCCTGGACGAGAGACTGCGCCGTCTCCAATGTGCTGCTCGCCTGGTCACTGCAGGGTTCCCAGTTAGTTCCGAGCTAAGCAGAATTGTGCCCTCTAAGTATAGCCCGAGGCTCCGGAGAGGCGTGCTCGTGGACTCGGGCTCGGGAAGTCCTGGCTCGATAAGTCTCGTACATTTTGATGATGCAGACTACCTCATAAGGATAGCTGTCGGAGACTATAAGGCTGATATAGTCAGGCTTGTTAGCCGAGGTGCTGTTGGCGTCTACTTCCGGGGCCCTGGAGTTGAGGCCTATGGGGAGGAGGCCGTAGAGAAGCTACTGGATCAACTCTGTAGGCCCAATGTTAGGATGCTGTACTGGGTCGTCAAGCTCTAGGCTACTCTTTCATAAGCCCGCTTTGCACTATTAACTGTGGAGTCGAAGGCGATGAGTTTCAGAGTACAGTAGGGCTTCCCCGATTCCTCGCCAGCCTCTGCCTCAAGCACCTTGACTCTTCGGCCAAGGATTTCCTCGAAGATTGCGGCTATAATGCCTCGCTCTAGGTGACAGAAGCCTCTACTTGTGCCACCGCCTATACTCTTCTCTTTACCGCTCACAAGCCGCATGCCTATAATGCTGGGCGGCGAGTAGAGTTTAAGGGTCGCGGTCTCGTTGTCGGCATCTATAATGGATATCTTTCCGAAGCCTAGCTCCTCTAGTAAGTCGCCCACTGCATGTGCGACATCTTCGACGCGGCCTTTGCCCTTTACGCGTTTAGATACTTCGTTGACTAGCCCCTGCCCTATCCTCTTGCCAAGGTAGTAGAGGGGGCCTGCGGCCATATCGCCTACGAGGTCTCTGATTGCTTCTATCATTGCACCGCAGCTTCGTAGAGGTAATACTATGAGCCTCTCGCCATCCATGTAGAGGCCGTTGGAGGGTGTTGTGGCCTTCCCATCTGTTTGTACATATTCCTGGTCTGGCATATATATCAAACCCCCGGTTGATGATGGGCGTCACATGCTTTCGCTGAGCGTTTTGGAACCGTAAAAAGCGCTCTGGTATGCGCGGCCGTGGCTGGCACCGCAGCAGCTGCCCTGGCTGTAGTAGATATACGTGTCGCTTAGCATGTAGACACCCGTTGAAGGAAAAGTCTTAATATATTGTAATATAATAATTGTTTTAATCGATGCGCACTATAGGCACTAAACCGAATTTATTCATATCTATGAACTGACCGGCCTCGGCATCGGCAGCTATCAGCCTTATCCCGAGCGGCTTACCTTTGACTGCAGCAGCAGCGGCAACTTCACGAAGTAGCGCCGCTGCAGTTTCAGGGGTCCACCGGCTCCTGGGTACAGGCACCATGTCGACGCCTGCCGTGCAAGTATAGGATAGGTGTGCAAGCTTGTAGAGATCGAGCTTGCCTTCAACTGCACGTTTCTTGAGCAGGTTATCCTCAGCTAAGGGGAGCATCACCTGGTTATAGCCTATGCAGGCTACGTCGCTACATACATCCTCGACAAGCTCCTCGATATCCCTTATAGTCCATGCGACGCCTAGGCTGTCGATACTTGCTCCTGCATACTCCTCGATTACCTCTGCAACACTCTCGTCCATCCAGGGTGAGAGGGAGAGGTCCAGCCCTAGGTAGTCGACGCCGAGCCTCGCGGCCGTCTCGAGCAGAGCCTCCTCCACCGCAGCGGCCACGTCGGCCAGGTCGTCGAAGCCGACGTAGATGCTGCTCCTCCCCCGGAGCAGCCGGGGGTAGAGCAGCGCGGCGGAGAGGCCGGAGCTGGGCGAGAGGCTGGCGCCGGCGGGGAGGTAGGGGCTCTCCACCGGCCCAGGGATGGATACTGAGAACCTCTCAGCTACCCTGGGCCCCTCAGCGGCTATCCTCCACAGGGTCTCCGCGGCCCTCTCCGTGGGCGCGGGCGTGTGGACGCTGGCGAACACGTTGCCGCCCAGCCTGAGGACCCGGAGCACATCCCCGGGCTCGGCCGCCGCGGCGTCGACGCGGAGCAGCCCGTAGTAGATGCCGCTGCTGAGGCCGCCCGCGGTCTTGACCGCCTCCTCTAGGACGGCGGCAGCCTCGGAGGCGG
>JAADFC010000057.1 GCA_013153105.1 Thermoproteota archaeon | reverse complement strand
CCGGCGCCCCTGGGGGAGGCTGCCGGGGGTGAAGACTAGAGACCGGCATCGCCGAGCCGCGGCTATGCGGAGGGGACCACCGTAGGTGACCCGGGAGGGCCCCCTCCCCCAGGGGCGCCGGCGGTGCTAGGCTCATCTCCTCCCTTCGCCCACCCTCCTCCGATGCGGCGTGGAGGGTGGCTGCCGCGATGCGGCTGCTCGAGGCGCTGCAGGCGGGTCTTAGGGCTGCGCGTGTACCGGGGAGCGTGGCCGCTAAGGTTGTGGCTGAGGCCGAGGCTGTCCTTGAGACTTACAGGATACGGGACGATAGGGAGCTTCTGAGCCTGCCTGACTGGAACCTCTGGCTGGTGGTTAACAAGTCGCTGCTCTCAAGGCTTACGAGGATACTGCGCTCCGAGGGCTTCTGCCATGCGAACAGCTTCCTCGTCAGCGCCGTCATGCTGCTTGACGAGCGTGTGGCGAGGCTCGTGAGGGAGTGGGTTAAGGCTCGCTGCAGCGCGGACCTGGACCCGTGCTGCCGTAATCCGCCCTGCTGCAACATAGCCTGAGGGCGGGCGAGGGTTGCGGCTGGAGGACTGTATAGCCGCCGTGCTGCAGCTCATCCTCTCGCCGGAGTGTAGCGAGGACCTGGGCTTTGGCGAGGCTGTGAGGCTTGTAGAGCAGATGTTGAAGCGCGGCTCGGTAACAGCACCCGGCAGGGTGCCCTGCCTCTCGAGGGTTCTGCGGGGCATAGAGCAGGCGAACGAGGAGGCTGAGCGCCGTCTAGCAGAGTGTATGGACAGATGCGATACTGTGAGACGTGTGCTCGACCTCCTGGCCGAGCTGGGCGCCGCCGGCGAAGCGTCAGCTGGCTCTCCCCACAGCCACGGCCGGGGCTCCGGGTGACGCTCCCAAAGGCCCCTCTAGGGGCTCCAGCCTCAGGGGGCCGCGTGGAGGTGTGCAGAGGTGCCCTGCCCCTGGTACCGTGGCGGCGTCTGTACGTCGCCTAAGCTTAGGAGGCCTAGCAGCAGCGTGGTCTCGCCGAGCAGGTGCCTGGGCAGCGAGGCCGAGTACAGGTCCTGCCAGTTCTACGTCGAGCCCAGGCAGAAGCAGCAGCGTGGGGGCCTGCTTGAGGCTGCTAAGCCGGCTATAGCGCAGCAGCTCAAGCCATACCTGCCTATACACCTGCTGTCGGCGAAGCCCAGGAGCGGCTGCCCCTACCTCAAGGTCTATAGCTATAGCGGGGGCTACCTGGCCTACTGCGAGGTCCTCGGCAGGCTGCTCACACGGAGCGAGGCGGCGAGCTGCGAGAAGTACTGGCAGACCTGCCCGCTGAGGCGGGTAGCCGAGCAGAACGCCGCCGAGGCCACGTGAGGGCTCTCGGGAGGCTCTGGGCTTCAAGAAAGGCATAGAGAAACTACTTGAACACCTCCACGACAGTACGGAGGTACTCTCTCAACGCGTCTATGCGCTCGAAGTCCCTGGTATCGCGGGCCCGCAGGTCAATCATGTAGACACGGTTCTTCTCGTCGTAGCGTATCACTGCTTCGACCTTATCCTTGAAGCGGAGCTTGAGGGCCTCACTCTTCTCGTCATAGTCAAGCGCTACACCCAGCTTCGAGAGCTCCCCCAGCGCCTCGCGCACCTTCTCCAGCGGCTTCCCGCGGGCCTCCCCTACCTCGGCCTCGCCGGCCTCGAGCTGCTTCAGCCTCTCCTCTATGGCCTGGACCACCTCGGGTATGTCGGAGTAGGCCTTCTTGGCCTCCTCGAGTATCCTGCGGAGTATCTCCACGCCCTTACCACTCCTGTCGCTCTTGGCTACCATTATGAGGTCTTCGAATTCGCGGCTGCGGATATAGTCCGCTAGGCGGCGCACGTCGCCGCCGAACGCGTGGAACTTGTACTTGTCCTCCGCCCTGCCAACCAGCCGCCGTATATCGTCGACTATCTGCTTAGGGGCGTCGGGGCTGGCCAGCACCCTGTTGACTATATGACGCAGGAAGTCCTTCCTCTTAGCTGTAGCCGTCACGGACAACATACTCCACCTCCGCGGGTGCTGCTTGCCTAGACCTATGCCCGGGCGGTAGTACACTGCCCAATCCCATTATATAGTGGTTTCCTTGGCTGCACGCCCTCTAGGCAGGGTGCGCTGTGGAGACCCAGCTACGCTCTCTTATTAGGCACAGCTGCGTCGAGGAAGTCTACGTCGAGGCCAGGAGCGGGGACGAGCCCTACCGGACCGTGGTCCGCATATCCACCACGCGCGACCAGGAGAAGTGCGAAGGCGACACAGTGATACAATGGTACCGCGTGACCCTGCCGTCCGACGTGAGCGGCAGGCTTTGCAGCGGACTGCACCGGAACGCCGAGATACTCGTGGTATACAGGCTCAGCGAGGGAGTTGTGAGCATCCGGGTGGACTGCCGAGAACCCCTGGGCTAGAAATATTGTACACCTCAGATTAGGGCTGTGGGAGGGAGGCCCCCGTCTGCAGCATTTGGAGAGGGGCGGGCTGTCTTGAGCGAGCCGCGTCTACAGGTTGTGGAAGTCCCTATCCCCGAGGGGGCCAATGTAATAGTGGGGCAGGCTCACTTCATAAAGACGCTCGAGGACCTCTACGAGGCTTTGGTCACGAGCGTCCCTGGAATAAGGTTTGGCATAGCCTTCTGCGAGGCTAGCCAGAAGAGGCTCATCCGGCACGAGGGCAACGATGAGGAGCTGAGGAAGACCGCTATAGATGCTTGTAAAGCCATAGCGGCAGGCCACGTGTTCGTAATATACCTGCGCAACGCGTGGCCCATAAACGTGTTGAACGCTATCAAGCATGTCCAGGAGGTGGTCACAATCTATGCTGCCACTGCGAACCCGCTCCAGGTCATAGTAGCCGAGACCAGCCAGGGGCGCGGCGTCCTCGGCGTTGTGGACGGCTTCACGCCCCTCGGGGTAGAGTCTGAGGACGATATAGCGGAGAGGCGTGCGTTCCTACGGAAGATAGGCTACAAGAAGTGAGTCGAGGCCGCGTTTTGCGCGGGGCCTCGTGCCCGGCTGAGTCAGCCTCCCCGCCACCCGGGCGGGCTAAGACCCGCCGTAGGCTTGGGAGCAGCTGCTTCATAGGCCCCGCCGGGGAGGCTGGGAGGCTGGAAGGGGTATAGTTTCTCCATGCCCCCCGCTCGGAGGCGGGAAGGCCGGGAGGGTTTGAGGGCTTGGCTAGGCTTGTCGTCCGCTTCTACCGGAGGCGTCTCGTGCGCCTGGGGCCCGTAGCGCTTGAGGCCTATACTCTCGAGCGTGTAGAGGAGCGTGAAGGCGACCTAGTGGAGTTCATGGGTGAGATTTCGGAGCGCTACCGGGGGAGCCCCGAGTGGGCTGTGGAGGCCGCGGAAGTGCAGGGCAGGGAGGAGCGGAGGGTCTCAGTCTATACCAGCGGCAGCGGGCCCCTGTTGTTCCAGCGGCCGGCTCTCCTGAAGAGTGTGACCGTGCTCGACGCCGCGGCCGTGTCTGCTAGCCCGCAGCCTCTCCACCGGATGCCCCGCTATCGACCGCCCGGCGAGCTCTACGTGTACACGGGCTCTCTGGCGGTTGAAATGCCGGGGGTCTACGCGGTGCTGCTGGAGACTGATAAGGGGCTGCGTCTTGTGAGGCCGGGTGAGGGGATGAAGAAAGACTCCAATAGTGAGCGCGGGCGATGAGCAAGCTCCACCCCTTCCGACCCCCGCGTCCCGCTGCTCTACCTGTGGGTAGCGAGCAGCTCCGCTGCCAGCAGCTCGGCCGCCCGGCGGGCCACCTGGTCACGGTGGACGCGCCGCAGGTGGAGGAGCAGGCCCGTGGGCGTGTAGGGGCCGCGGCCGCATAGCCTGCAGCGCAGCCCGCTGCCGGAGGCGGGCTCTGCTAGCTCTGAGGCAAGTCTCTCGACTACCCTTTCGACGCCCCGTCGGACTCCTGCGGGGACGCCGGGCAGCTTGTAGTTCAGCCCCACCGCCCTCCTCATAGCAGCCTCTGCGACCAGGAGAGCGAGCTTGTCGAGGCTCAAGGCTCGGCTGCCTCCTCCCCGGCGGCGGGAGGGGTCAGCAGTAGAAGTGCCACGGCGTGTCGTAGGGAGGGGCAGTCGGTTGACAGGCTCTCCAGCATCCTTATCGCCTCCGGATCCGCCTGGAGGGCTTCGCCGACCTCCCAGAGGATTTCCGGCCCCGTGGACGTGCAGGAGCCCGCTGCGATGAAGCCCAGCAGGCTGGCTAGGAACTCTTCGCCGCGCACGGCGGCCATGTGGCCGGGCAGCCTCTTGCGCGACGCTGCCTCAGCCATTCCCTCCACGTACCTAGTGTCGCTAGCTTTTACCAGCACGGCTAGGATATCGTAGAAGACCTCTGCGGCCTCTAGGCCCGCAGCAGCCGAGGCTGCTGCCGCGTAGGCCGCCGCGGCCCGGGCCAGCTGCTCACCGTCAACCGCCAGCTGGGGGGCGGGGCTCGGGGGTGCATCAGCTCCCGGGGCTACAGCTGCTGACATAACGGTACCCCGGGGCGGGTCCGCTTCTCCGGTGCCTGGGGGAAGTGGGGGCTCGGCCCCGATAATACCGGCTCAGATGGACTAGGACTCCTCATCCCCCGCAGCCTTTCCGCCCCGAGGCTGCGGGCTGCGGTCCGGGTCTAACTCGTCACAGCCGCCCATCCACAGCTGGTGTGCGTCGCCCTAATTGCGGCCCGGCGGGGTTCCGGAGGACAGCCGCGGGGTAGCATGCGGGTGCTAGGCCACTGCGCCCGGTGCGGCCGGCCCCTCGAGGAGGGGCGCAGCGTGCCGCCACTATGCCTGGAGTGTTTCATCGAGACTACAAGGCTCCTATGCGTGCCCGACAGGCTGGACTTCGACTACTGCAAGTACTGCGGCTCAATGCGCCTCGGCCACCGCTGGGTGGAGGGCGGCGAGCTGGCCGAGGCTAGCGGCAGGTACCTGCGGCTCTACCTCGAGCAGAGGGTGGCGCCGTGCGTCAACGTCGTGGAGGGCTACAGGCTCGTCAGCCTGGCGCCCCTGACTGAGCCTTCGTGGAGGACCATCTACAGCGTAGTCTACGAGGTCGAGCTACGCGGTGTCGACGAGCCGGTGAAGCAGGAGTATAGGGTCGAGGTGCGGGCGCGCCCGACGATATGCCCCATGTGCAAGGACGCCCGGGGCGGCGACTATAACGTGCTGCTCCAGCTGCGCGGCGCCGAGCCCTCGGAGCTAGCGCGTGCCCTGGAGGGGCTCTTCAATAGGAGCAGCCAGGTTGTCGGGAGCCTCGTGGACGTCGTGGAGCTGAGGAACGGCGTCGACCTGCTGCTGCTCGACCGCGGGAGTGCGTCGAAGATACTCCGGGAGCTTAGGAAGAAGTACCGGCTGAGCGTGAGGGTTACCGGGGAGGACGTGGGGACAACGTCCACTGGGAGGCTGCGGAGGAGGCTCGTGATATCGGCCAGGATAAGAGGGAGGAGGTGAGCCCTCACTTGAGAGGGGAGGGGGACCCGCTGCTGGACATAGTGCCCGAGGACGCGCTCAGGGAGGCGCTGGAGGACGAGCCAAAGAGGAGGGGCCGGCGGCGCGGGCGCAGGCTTAGACCTCCGACCCGCGGGGAGCTTGCCAGGGTTGTCGCCGAGGCCGTCGCGCTATACTATGGGCACCCCGACGGGTTCCCCGACTTCGTCTACGAGCTGCTAGAGTCTAGGGGGTTCTCCCCGCGGCGCGTTACTGTGAAGCGGATATGGGCCACCTACGAGGAGCTAGTGCGCAGGGGGGTGGTCGGCGACCGGCTTGGCGTGGTGGAGGGCTGAGCTCTGGCCTGCGGCTGAGCAGGAGGCTACCGCTTTATTGAGAGTCGAAGCCGAGGCCCCGGGCGGCGGGTTGGCCGGCTTTGAGGGTGGTGGTACGGCTGGACAATAGCTGGCTGCTGATAAAGGGCGTCTACACCGCCACGCGGCCTGGGAGGCGGAGGAAGCGGCAGCGCTCCCACGCGACGGCCGGCACCGTGGTCGCGGAGAGTGTTGACAGGCCCCCGGTGGACGGGCTGCGCTACACTGCCAGCATAGAGGTGCCCGCCACTAAGGTCATGAGGTTCGTCATAAGAATGTTCAGGGAGCCGGGCCATGCAGTCATAGTAGTGGAGCCGCACACGGTGGAAACCTACCTCGCCCGCATCTACTCCTCCAGCAGGGAGGAGGCCAGGAGGGTGGCCTCGCTCGCCGAGCGGGTGGTTGCGAGCCTCCTACGGCGGGGCGAGGGGGAGGAAGAGGAGGAGTACACAGCCTCCGAGGTTGAGGAGGTGGAGGAGTAGCCTCTTGGGAGAGCCCCTCCTCTGCCAGCTCTGCCTGGAGCCGCGCGGGGCCGTGGCCAGGTGCCGGCTCTGCGGCAGGCCGGTGTGCAGCGCCCACTGGGACGCGGCGTCGGGGCTCTGCACCGCCTGCAGGGAGGCCCTCTGCAGCGTGTGCAGGGAGAGGCTGGCGGTGGCCAGCTGCAGCATCTGCGGCAGACCCGTCTGCAGCGCCTGCGGGATCCAGGTCACGCCGGCTGTACGCTTATGCCCGGACTGCGCCCGCCGCTACGGCGCCCGGTGGCCGCCGCGGGAGCTGGTGGAGCGGTTCGTGTCAGGTCTCAGGCTTGCCGTGCGGAGGCTCGGCTTTGAGGCTTAGCCTCGGCGACTGCACCCTCCGAGGGATGAGGTGGCTCCCGTCGCACGTCGGCGCCGTGTGTAGGTGGGCCAGGCCCTCGCGGCATGTGGCGAATTCATAGCCGAGGCTGAGTGCGAGTCTCCTCGCATCCTCTATGATGCGCCTGCGAAGGGGCAGGGGGAGGTACCAGTAGCCGCTCTGCCACCTCCCCTCGACGCGGTACAGCCTCCTATACCTCTCCTCCAGCTCGGGGAAGGCCTCAACCATCCTCCGGAGCCCGTCCGGCCTCGCCTTGAAGGTTGATACCACGACGAACCTGGCCCCAGCCGACCTCGCGGCCTCCAACACCTCTCTCATCGAGTCAGGGTCGTCGGTTAAGAAGGGGAATATCGGGTCGAGACGCAGCCCCACCGGAACCCCCTCAGCGTTGAGGCGCTCCATTGCGCGTATCCTCTCCCGGGGCGGGGGAGCCCCGGGCTCCAGCCGCGCTGCGAGCCCCCTATCCATGGTTGTAACGGTTATCGTCACCGCCGCGTTGCCCCGCGAGAGCAGGTCTACGTCGCGGGCGACCAGGCTCCCCTTCGTGATAACGAGCACTCGGAAGCCGCGGGGGAGGAGGACGCTGAGGGCCCAGCGTGTGAGGCGTAGACGCTCCTCCTCCGGGGGGTAGGGGTCGCTGCTCGTCGACACATCTATGTGGAACCGAGGATCGAGCCGCGGCAGGTCCCGGAGCAGCCTCTCCCTGAACCCCCTCTTCGGCGTGCTAGGCCGGACACCTATGTACGCCGTGGCGTAGCAGTAGAGGCAGAAGTGGCTGCAGCCCGTGTAGGGGTTGAGGGAATACTTCGGCGGGCATGTACAGAGAGGGCTGCCCCACGGGTCGAACACGCTGACTACGCTGAGCCGCCCCCGAACCCTGGGCCTCGGCCGCTCCATGGTACACCGGCCTAGAACTCTATGTTCGCATGCTTCGCCCTAAGGTCCGACTCGTTCTTGCCCAGACGGTGCATCAGCTCTACAACGACACCGTCTAGGAAGGCTAGCGCCGTGTCCTCGAAGAGGGTGCCGAGCGGCGCCAGAGGCTCGTGGATGCCGAGTATCTGCCTGGCGAAGTAGTCTATGTCTGGCGCGGTCTTAGTGCGGCCAGGTATCTCAACCACTATATCGGCGAGCCTGCCGAGCGGGCTGTCGGGGTAGCTTGTTATAGCCACGATCTTAGCCTTAACCTTCTTGGCGGCCTCAGCCGCTGTAACTATCAACTGCGTCCTACCCGAACCGGATATAGCAACCACTATATCGCCCTCACCTATGCTGGGCGTTATAGTCTCGCCTAACACGTACACGTTGAAACCCAGATGCATAAGCCTCATCGCGAACGCGCGGCCCACCAGGCCGCTGCGCCCCGCGCCCATAACCAGTACCTTCGCCCCTCTCCTGTACGCGTCGACAAGCGTCTCCACAAACCGTTCAACCTGCTCGTCGCTCAGCTTCTCGGCTACCTTATCTATGAAGAGCGATATCTCCTTCATAGTCTTCTTGACATAGTCTACGGCCAAGGGTTACACCTACCCCCGCCCGGGGCCCCTAAGCTCAGCCGGGAGCGGCGCCGCAGAGGGACGTGGGATAATTAGCGTCAACGTCCTCCACAACAGAGCCCAGGGGCCCTCCAACGGCTAGGGTTATAGTAAAGGCCGGAGGCGCCGGCCCCGGGAGGCCTCCCCTGGGGAGGGGGCTGCGCGCCGGAGGAGGCTACCCATGTCTAGCGATATAGTCAAGCTGCGGGAGCCGGTTAACGATATGGCGCGCTGGCTTGTCGAGATAGCGCGCAAGTGGCAGGAGGCCTGGCGGCGTGACAGGGTGTTCGAAGCCGACCCCGACCCTGCCAAGCCCAAGTTCTTCGTCACCGCTGCCTTCCCATACCCCAACAGCCCCCTGCATCTAGGCCACTCGAGGACCTACACTATAACCGATGTATATGCCCGGTTCATGCGCATGAGAGGCTACAACGTCCTGTTCCCAATGGGGTTCCACTACACTGGCACGCCCATACTCACCATGGCTGAGGCTATCGCCAACGGTGATCCAGAGCTGATAGACCTGATGCTGAACATATACGACGTCCCAAAGGAGGACCTTGACAAGCTTAAGGACCCCCTGGGTCTGGCACGGTACTTCCACGAGGACGCGAAGAAGGCAATGCAGGAGATGGGCTACAGTATCGACTGGCGCAGGGAGTTCACGACTATAGACCCCGAGTTTAAGAAGTTCATAATCTGGCAGTACACGAGGCTGCGCGAGCTGGGCTACATTACAAGGGGCTCTCACCCCGTCGGCTGGTGCCCCGTCCACCACATGCCCGTGGGTATGCATGATACTAAGGGGGACGTGGAACCGGAGATAGGTGAGTTCACGCTAATACTGTTTGAGGGCGACGGCTTCTACATGCCCGCCGCCACGCTCCGGCCCGAGACAGTATTCGGAGTGACCAACCTGTGGGTACGCCCCGACGCCACATACGTCAAGGCAAGGATCGACGGTAGGGTTTACCTTGTAAGCGAGAGGGCTGCCTTCAAGCTCGGCTTCCAGCGCGACAGGGTGGAGGTCCTGGAGAGGCTGCGGGGCGAGCAGCTGGTCGGCATGTGGGTTGTGAACCCGGCCACCGGAAGGCGGGTCCCCGTGCTTCCGGCCGACTTCGTAGACCCAGACACGGCCACCGGCGTTGTAATGAGTGTGCCCGCGCACGCCCCCTACGACTATGTAGCCCTCCGCGAGCTTGTGGAGGAGAGGAGGGAGCTGCTGGAGAAGCTCGGCATAGACCCGGCTGTGCTACGGCCTATACCGCTCATAAAGGTGGAGGGCTACTCCGAGATACCCGCCAGGGATATCGTTGAGAGGCTCGGTGTGAAGAGCCAGCTCGACCGCGAGAAGCTTGACGAGGCGACCAAGCAGCTCTACAGTGACGAGTACCACCGGGGTGTGGTTAGGGAGGATGTAGTTGACCTCGTCTACCCCGATGCGCCTCCCGATACTAGGAAGTTCATCGTTGCACCCGTGGCAGCGTGGATAGCAGGGGCCGGTGTGGCCGAGGCGCGGGAGGCTACCGCCAAGTGGCTCTCAGCGTTAGGTTACGCGGACAAGATGTATGAGATCATGAACCGCCCCGTCTACTGCCGCTGCGGGAACGAAATAGTCGTCAAGGTGCTCAAGGACCAGTGGTTCATAAACTACGGGGACCCGGGATGGAAGAAGCTCGCCTACGAGCTTCTCGAGTCTATGAGGATAGTGCCGCCGGAGATGAGGGAAGAGTTCCGGAAGACCATTGACTGGCTGCACGAGAGGGCTGTGGCTAGGACGCGTGGCCTCGGAACCGAGCTGCCCTGGGCTAAGGGTTGGATTATAGAGAGCCTGAGCGACTCCACGATATACATGGCCTTCTACACTGTTGTACACCGGATACGCAGGCTCGGCATCGACCCCGAGAAGCTGACGGTAGAGTTCTGGGACTACGTGCTGCTCGGCCGGGGGTCCCCGGAGGAGGTTGCGGGGAAGACTGGTATCCCCGTCGAGGAGGTTAAGGGGATGAGGGAGGAGTTCGACTACTGGTACCCGCTGGACTCGAGGCACAGCGGCAGGGACCTCGTGCCGAACCACTTGACGTTCTTCATATTCCACCACGCTGCACTGTTCCCGAGGGAGAAGTGGCCCAGGCAGATAGTGGTCAACGGATTCGTCATGCTTGAAGGGAAGAAGATGAGCAAGAGCCTGCGCAACATTATACCGTTGAGGAGGGCTCTGCGCGTCTATGGACCAGACACGGTGCGCGCCACCATACTCGCGTCCGCCGAGCTGCTGCAGGATGCCAACTTCTCCGATGCCCTCGCGAGGAGCGTCCTGGCGCAGTTTTCTAGGCTGCTACGCTACGTCGACGCTGCCGTCAAGGCTGACGAGGAGGAGACTATAGCTGACAGGTGGCTGCGCAGCAGGCTCCAGCTGCACATCGAGGCTGTGACGCGGGCGTTCGAGGAGCTGCGTACCAGGGCTGCGACGGTTAGGCTGCTCTACGAGATGGAGAACGACGCAGCACGGTACCTCTCGATCCGCGGCTCGCCGGGGCCGGCGCTGCGTGAGTATGTGGAGAAGTGGGTCACTATGCTGGCGCCGGTGGCTCCGCACCTGGCTGAGGAGGCCTGGCGAAGGCTGGGCAAGAGCGGCTACGTCTCGCTGGAGGCCTGGCCGGGTGCCGGCAGGCGCGACCTGGCGGGCGAGCTTGCGGTAGAGTATGTGGAGCGCCTCATAGAGGATGTCAAGTCTGTGCTTAGGGTGGTTAAGGGCGAGCCGCGCAGGCTCGTCATAGCCGTGGCGAGGCCGGAGAGGTGGGGTGAGGCGCAGCTGGTGGCTGGCGTGGTCAAGAGGAGGGGCCAGCTGAGGGAGGCTATACGCCTGCTGATAGAGCGCGGCGTTCCGGGTAAGCGTGCCGCGGAGCTGGCGAAGAGGCTGAGCGACTACCTCATGGGGCAGGGAGAGTACTTCATTGATCTTGTGGCGGGCGTGGAGTCGTTCGACGAGCGCAGGGCCATAGAGGAGCTTAAGGAGTATATCAAGGCTAGGACCGGCCTTGAGGTCGAGGTGTACTACGAGGACGAGGCCCCCGAGGCTGCGAGGAGGAAGAAGGTGCTGCCAGGGAGGCCCGCCATAGTGCTAGAGTAGCCTGACCACGCCTCCAGGCAGTCTTGAGACGCAGAGCCTCCCCTCCCACTCCAGCAGCAGGCGCCGCGCCTCCCCCCGCCCGACACCCAGCTCCGCAGCCAAGACCTCAACGACCTCTTTCTCGCGCGCCTCCCGTGCACCGAGAAGCTCGAAGACACGATTCAGGAGGGTAGGGCAAGGCGGCTCGAGGGGCCTAACCTCGAGGCCCGGCCCGACAGTAAAGTAGGAGCGCTCGACCACGACCCCCGAGACCACCCTGGCAAGCGCGTAGACACCCGGCGCCAGCCGGCGGCCCTCCAGGCGCCGGAGCCCCCGCAGCCTCCTCCCGTCGACGCCTGCTGCGAACACCGGCTCGCCTCCCGGCGGGAGGCAGCCCAGGTACACGCCCCGGCCAGGCTCACAGCCCCGCGCCCCGACGCCGTTCTCGCGGAGCACAAGGGTGTAGACGCCACCTGCGTAGAGCGGCAGGCCGCCGCGCCTTGCAGCGTAGACGGCCAGGGCGGCCTCAACCTTCTTCTCGAGCATGCCAGCGGCGAGGTAGTATCGTTCAACGCCGAGCTCCTCGAGGAGCCCCAACCCGGCCACACCCCTGCAGCCTCCCCAGCCCAGCGTGGAGGGGAGGCCTCCGGCGGCCCCGCGGCGTGGTGCGGCGTAGCTCAGCCATGGCAGCGGAGCCCGGTCCCCTGGGGGCCGGGCCCCTACCAACCCTGTCTGTTCCACATCCCTCCGCCGCGGGGCCACCCTACGCGCCGTGAGTGTTGTGGGGTGGGGGAACCCTATTTTTCCCCGGGGAGGCCGGCTCCGCCTACATGCGCCCCGAGCCCAGGTACGCCCCCGACGGGGGGCTTGGATGACCTGGGCTGGGACGTATTCACCGCGCTCCTAGCCGCAGCTGAGCCCTGGGGGAGGCCGCCCTGACCCTACGGGTTATGGCGGTGAGCGACGTCCATAGTCCACGCTACCTGATGGAGTACATCGCAAGGCTCTCGGAGTCGAAGCAGCTCTGCGCCGATACCCAGCTAGTGCTCTGGGCGGGCGACATGGTTGACAAGGGTAGAGTAAACGCTCTCCGTCCCGTGGTGCAGGCGACAAGGAGGTTCTGCCCCCAAGCCCATATAGTCGCTGCCTTCGGAAACGAAGAGTATATGGACAGGGAGCACAGCTTCGTCGAACATTACCCCGAAGTGGAGTGGCTCAACGACCGCTACATAACCCTTGAGGTGTCCGGGCTCAGGGTGGCAGTCTACGGGAGCAGGGGCGTGATAGACAAGCCCACCACATGGCAGCAGAAGCATATACCCGGGATCAGGATCATATACGCCAAGAGGCTTCAGCGGATGCGCGAAACCCTAGACAGGCTACGCCAAGAGGGTTACATAGTAGTCCTGCTCACCCACTACGCGCCAACGTACGCCACGCTCGAGGGGGAAGACCCGAAGATATGGGCTTACCTTGGAAGCAGACATGCCGAGAAAGTGCTCCTCGAAACCAAGCCGAGGCTGGCCGTTCACGGCCACGCCCACCACTCTAAGAGGACGAGGGCACGGGTGGGCGAGACGCTGGTTGTGAACGTTGCACTGCCGGCCAACCATAAGCTAACCTTCATAGACATAAGAGAGGATGGGAGCATAACGCTGAGCCCCGAGTAGGCCGATGAGAAGAGGCCGCCTATGCTGAGCAGCGCCGCGATGACGACTCTTTTACGGGTTGAGGCCTCAGGCAGCCGCCACACCATCATAGCCCCCGCCCGAGCACCGCGGGGGCTCCACCCGTTCGGGATGCTCGTCACCGGCCTCCAGGCGCTGTCCGGGCCACAGTCCAGCTATAGTTGTCCCTCCAGGCCCGCACCCCGGGAGGGTTGTGGAGCCATGCAGGGGCACGAGTATGGCTTTAGGTATGTGGACGTGCACAGCCACGCACACGAGTATAGCCCCGAGGAGCTGGAGGCCATCCTAGCATCGGCCCCGCTGCACATAGTAATAGTGTCGGACGACCTGGAGACCAGCAGAAGGACGCTAGACTACTGGAGGCGATTCAGGGGGCGTGTGACGCCGTGCCTGGGCGTGCACCCGTGGAGCGTGAAGAGCCGCGAGGCGGTTGAGGAGGCGCGTAAGACTGTAGAGCTTGCCTTGGAGAACGGAGTCCAGTGCCTTGGGGAGGTTGGCCTCGACACTAAGTTCGTCGGCGAGACTATAGAGCTGCAGCGGAGCGTCTTCCAGGTTTTCCTCGAGGCCGCGCGTGACCACAACCTGATACTAAACCTCCACACAGCGGGTACCTGGGAGGAGGTGCTGAGCCTCCTCGAGCGCTACGATATTGGGTATGCTAACTTCCACTGGTACACGGGGCCGCTCCACCTCATACCGAGGATAGCAGATCACGGGTACACCATATCCATAAATCCTGCCATACGCATCCAGAAGAAGCACCAGAACGTGGTGGCCAACGCGCCCCTCGAGATAATGCTGACAGAGAGCGACGCGCCCTACGAGTATAAGGGGATAAAGATGAGCCCTACGCTGGTGCGAGAGGTCGTCGAGCATATAGCCAGGATAAAGGGGCTTGACGCGGGGCATGTAGCCGAGACTATAAGGTCCACATTTGAAAAAAAGTGGCTGAAAAGGTAGCCTCACTTCTTCTTCCCGTAGAGCACCTCGTCTGGGACTATGCCTTTGTAGGCCTCATAGTAGATGGGGGTGCTCTTCAACAGCTTAATGTTCCTCACGTATTTTACGTCTGGGCCGACAGTGTGCTCGCCGTAGCGCCTCTTGTACTCCTCCAAGGGTATCCTGTACTCCCTCAGTATATGGTCGCGGTATATATCGTTGAGCACGTTGTAGGTGCAGAAGGGTATGACCCTGCCGTCCGGCGCTAGGTAGTGTATGTTACATCTCATCACGCGCTCCACGTCATAGTTGTAGAGGTCCATGAAGTGCATGTTCCCAAGGAAGAGCATCTTGTAGTGAAGCTCGCCCAGCGCCTCATAGTTGCGCTTCAGGAAGACATTCACTAGCAGCTTGGTTATGTTAAGGTCCCTCGGGAGCTTTTCGCGGTCAACAAACTTTGGCAGGTCCTTCAGCATTGACGCCGCCTGGACGGTGCGGCGGAACCTGGAGAAGCTTGACTCGTTGGCCTTCCTTAGCTCTCCTGTCTTCTCCTCTATGTACTCTATGAAGCCCTCCACGTCGAAGAAGCTCGTTATAGGTATGAACCTCTTGGGGAGCCCCTCCGGCCCGCGCTCGACGAAGACGTATGTGGCTGAGCCGCAGGCTGGGTGGTTACCCATACACACCCTGAGCTCGCCGCTGAGGGCTTCAATGAAGTAGGCCAGCTTGGCGGCGACGGGTATGGGGAACCAGGAGTCTGCAGGTATCTGGCCGTCGGTCTGCTCCTCAACCCACATTAGCACGTCGGGTATGGTCACCCGGTACTTGGCGCGCTCGTCCTTGCGCATGCGTCCTGTGAGGCTTACCGGCTGGAAGTTAACGCCCCTGACCACGTCTATGTGCTTTGCTGCGAACTTTACTATGGCGCCTAGCTCGTTGTCGTTGATAGTTTTTATCACGGTGGGTACGAGGACGACGCTCGTCATGCCGGCCTTGCGGAAGACTTCAAGTGTGTAGGGAACCTCCCAGTGGTTCTTCGGATTGGCCCTCGGTGTGACGCCGTCGAAGCTCATGTACACCGTGTTGAGGCCTGCGCGGCGGAGGGTGCGGGCGTACTCCACCGCCGCCTCGGGCCCCTTCTCGAACCACATTCTCGCGAATGTTATGCCATGCGTGTTAAGCTGTATGTGCGTGACCCCCTCCTCGCGCAGCATCTTTATTATCTCGGGGAGGTCGGGGCGCAGCGTGGGCTCGCCGCCGGTTATCTGTACAGCCATAGTGACTCCTTCCTTCTTATACTGGCGTATCATATCGCGTATCTGCTCGAGGCTGGGCTCATACACGTAGCCCATTTTCTCCGCGTAGAAGAAGCAGTACCAGCAGCTTAGGTCGCAGCGGTTGGTGACAACCAGGTTGGCCAGGGCGGTGTGGTTCTTGTGGCGGGCGCAGAGGCCACAGTTGTAGGGGCAGGGGGCCTGGAGCTGTACGTGAGGGGTGACGCCCACGCCCTCCTCCTCGTAGCGCATGAACTTGTAGTATAGCTTGGCGCTGCTGAAATACAGCTCCTCTATGGTGCCGTGGACGGGGCAGGTTTTGCGGATGTATATCTTGCCGTCGCGCTCGAAGATTACGGCGGGCAGCAGCCTCTCGCAGTAGGGGCAGAGGCTCGTCGTGTAGGAGACCAGCCTCTCGCCCTCCCTCAGCTTAGGCAGTGGGCCGCCTATCTTTATCTCCTTGCCTGCTATCCTGACTGTCTTCGTCTTCGGGTCGAACTCGGCCGGCGCCGGCAGTATGGACGGCTTCTCGGCACCCCGGCGGGGCACCGCTTGGACGAGCGCCATTAGCGTCACCCCTCACGGTGTCTCTGGACGGCATGAGGTTTAGTTAAAAGCGTTGAAGCGTGAGGCAACGCTGTCAAGTAATAACCGATTTTCACACACGTGAAAATAGCCTAGCAGACGAAGCCCCCCAGCGAGACCAGCCCCGCGATCCCCGAGCCCACGGCCCTGGCCACATCGGCCACGCTA
>JAADFC010000135.1 GCA_013153105.1 Thermoproteota archaeon | reverse complement strand
CCCTCCACCCCGGCGCCGGTCATCGCTTCTCGACCCTCGCCCTGCAGGAGACGTCCCCGATCAGGTTGAGCGCGGCCGCAGCCACCTGGCCGGCCTCGACGGGGGGGTCGGCGGCCAGCCTTACCGAGACCCTGGGCTCCGCGGCTGCCCACCTCCCAACAACCCCTGCAACCTCCTTCAACGTCTCTACAACCACGTCAGCGTCCTTGGGCCCGGACACGCGCAGCTCGAAGCCGTCAGCCTCGAGCACGGCGCTAACCACGCTGACGCCCCCGAGCCTCGAGACGTCCTCCAGGAACAGCTCGGCGTCCCTCCAGGAGCCCTCAACCATGACCTCCCGCACCCTAGCCTCGGGGAAGCCCTGCAGCTCCCTGCAGTCCACGGTCTCCACGCCGCCCCTCGCGTGGACAACCACGGCGGCCTCGGCGGGTTCGCCCCTCTCAGGCTCAGCCGCCACCCTCACCACGTGGGTCCCCGGCTCACTCGCAGTCACCTCCAGCTCCACAGTCTCCCCCGCGCGGACGGCTGTACGGGCCAGCCTCGCCTCGACGCCCCTGGGCGCTTCGACCCTTAGCCTCACCGTGCCCGGGTCAAGGCCCCCGACGCCCTCGACGCCGACCGTTATCTTCACTTGCTCGCCTAAGCCCGCCTCCAGCCGCTCAGGTGAGACCGAGAGGCGCAGCCCGGGCCTCCTCCGCTCCCTGGAGACGCAGAACACGGCGTTCCTCGCCACGCCCGGGTCCTCGGAGGCCAGCTCCCGGAACTCGTCGAGGCTCACCACGTAACCCTCGACGGCAACGCGGACCCTGGTCACCACTATGCTCCCATCGGGCTCCTCCCTCTCACCCTCGAGCCCCGCGAGGTACTCGAGCAGCACACGCAGCCCCTCCGGCGCGTCGACCCTCGCCACCTCATCCTCGGGCCTCAGCCTGTCCACGACACGGCCCCGGGGCCGCTCGCCGCCGCTCGGGCACTCCTCCGCCTCCACTATCGCCGGGTGGTAGACCTCGGCGCCCCTCTTCACGAGCAGCCAGCCCGACCTGTGGCCCTCGAGCAGCGCGTCCGCCACCAGAGCCGGGGGCACCATGGGGAGCCGCGGGTTCTCCGCGAACTTGGCGGCGGCCTCCCGGACGAGCATCAGCCGCTCCAGCCCCGCTCCCGCATCCTCCAGGAGCTGGAGGAGGTACTCGAAGCTCAGCCTGTCCAGCACCGCCTTGCCCTCCTGCTGCAGCGCCCTCTCAGCCTTCTCCGCCAGGCAGAGCGCCGTAACCCCCAGGCGCGTGGCGTCCACAGCCCTCACGCCCTCCTGGGAGGGGTAGTAGACGCGGTTGAACCCCTGGAGCAGCTCCTCGAGAAGCTTCACCTCAACATTGTACCTCGCGTTCCGCACCATTGTCGCCTGCGCCTTCCTCACCGCGCTCCTAGTCTCCGGGTCCAGCCCCGCCCCCTCCAGTATGGCGTCCAGCTCGGCCTCCACCTCCTCGGCGGCCTTCACCCAGGCGTAGCGCTCCACAGCCCTCTCCTCAAGCCCCTCCACCGGCGCCAGCACAACCACGGAGTTGCGGAAGGTCCTCTGCACCCTCCGTCCCCCGCGGAAGCTGTGGGTGACCACGTCCTCGAAGCCGCCCTCCCTCGGCCTCCAGGCAACCACCAGCCTGTAGCGGTCCTCGTCGGGCACATCCTCTGGGCCAACCTCCACGTCGACCAGAGCCTCCTCGAAGAGGGACATGCGGTACTTCTCGCCCAGCAGCGCCCCCCGCCGCCTGGCCAGCCGGCGCGTGACCAGCCCCGCCAGGTAGTCCTCGCTCCTCGTAAGCTCCTCCAGCAGCTGCGGCCCCCGGGTCTCGGCGAGCTCCCGCGCCCTCCTGTCTATCATGCTCACAGCGTTCGCGAAGCTCCAGAACCAGTAGCGGTTGTCGACGCTCCAGAGGTAGTAGAGGAGGCCCGGCATCTCCTCGAGCAGCGCCGGCACATCCGGGGGGAGCCACCTACGCGCCTGGAAGAGGCCAGGGTCGTAGACCATGAGCGCCACGGTCTCCGGGGTGGGGAACTGGGGGAGAGGCTTGGGCGAGTCGTAGACGAAGGTTCTGACAAACACTGAGACGGCGATAAGCTTACCGAGCACAGGCTCGGAAAGCCTCTCAACGTTCCGCTTAAGGTCGACGTCAACCACAGTCTTGTAGTGGGCGAACGGCCCCGAGAGTATCATCGAGCCAACCTCGTCCACAGTCGGGTCCAGGTGCCACGCCATAATCATCTCCTCAGCGACCCTACCCTCCCCGTGGAGCCGGTGGAGCCTCCTCACAATCCGCCGCGCGAGCTTGAGCGCGTCCCTCGTCTTCTGAAGCTGCTCGTTCCTCTCAATCACCTCCCGCAGCGCCTCCACGAAGTACGGGTGGAACGGGTACATCCTGGCGGCGTCGCCCGCAACCCTCCCAGCACCGCCCCCGAACACGTCGCGGTACTGCTCATAGACGCTCCTAAGCTCAGAGCCGAGCCTATGCCCATAGTCCTCGTCTATCCACTCGAACAGCCTCCTCCGGAGAATCCTCCAGAACTCCCCCGAGGCGACGGGCTCGAGAAGAGCCGCGTTAACCCTCCTAACAGCCCTCACAAGATCCTCCAGCACCTTCGCCGCCAGCCCGCCGCCGCGGTACCGGCTCTCCCACTCCACCCCCCGCTCCGTCACACGCGCGGGGAGGGTGAGTATGACAGCCATCCTGCTACCGCTCCTCGTAGCCGCGGCGAGCAGGTTGTCGAGGAACGAGGCCACCTGCACAGCATAGTCCCTATCCTCCCGGCTGCCGCTCCGGGCCAGGACGCTGAGCCCCTCAGCCACCTCGTCAGCCAGCACCAGCACCGGCACGCCGCGGATAAGCTCAACAAGCCTATCGATAGCCGGCGCCCGGACACTCTTATCCTCAAGCTCGACCAGCCCATAGCGGCCAAGCCGCGCGGCCAGGTAGCCCCAGAGCGTCCGCACCAGGACACCATCAACCCTCTGAGGCCGAGAAGGCGTGGGGAAGAACCTCTCAATCTTACCGCTCACAAGGACCACGCGGACTCCACGCAGACGCCGCAGCCGCTCCACCAGCCTCCGCCCACGGCTCAGGAACTCCACCCGCTCCCCAGCAGCAAGATCCCGCGCCGACGCCTCCACAGCCTCGAGAAGAGCCCCCGGGCTCCTCACCGCATGATAGACCGTGAACAGGGTGTGCGTCTTGCCGCCCCCGAAGAAGCTGTGCAGCACATAAACATGCCTCCCACCACCCTCCAGAGCCTCCACAACACCCTCCAACACCTCAAGCATACGCGGCGTCACAAGCGTCCGCCGAAAGAACTCCCCCGCATCCGTGTAGACCCGAAGCCTCGGATCGCCCAGCACCAGATAGTCAAGCTCCGGAGCCTGAAGCTCGTCAAGAGCCTCGTCCAGAACATCCCCCCACAACCTAACATGCTCAAACAACGCCAAGGCAGCACTGCACCCTCAAGCCAGCCCACAAACCCG
>JAADFC010000001.1 GCA_013153105.1 Thermoproteota archaeon | reverse complement strand
CCTGGAGAGGGCTGGCGCGGTGCTGGTCCTGGACCGGTCCAGGGTAAGCGCCGAGATAGCCTACAGGGTCGCCGGCCTCGATGCAGACGAGAAGGCGAGGCTCATCATGGAGGCGGCGAGGGCGGACGACTCCTGCAGCGAGGACAGCCTAGGCCTCGCACCCAGGTGGAGGCTCGTGCTCAGGGTGCTGGGCCCCCGGGAGGCTGTGAGGGTCGTGGACGCTCTGGCCTCCGGCGTCCTCTGGCCCGACTGGGCCGAGAGGATATACCGGGAGAACGTGAACAGGTACTACGACGAGATAAGGAGGAGGACGAGCATTCTCACCTACGAGTTCGACGGGGTCAGGGTGGCGGTGCTAATCCCGCCCCCGAGGGCCAGCGCCTGCGACGTCGAGACAGTGGTGGAGCCCCCCGGCGGCGTGGACCTTGTCGTGGTGCTCTACCCGAGGGGTATCAGCATCAGGAGCCTGGGGCGGATACGCGCCGACTGCGTCGCCAGGAAGCTGGGCGGCGGCGGCCACCCCAAGGCGGCGGGGGCGCCGAGGCCCTCTACAACCATGGGCGCCGGCCAGGTGGCCCGGATGGTGGCCAGGGCCGCGGAGGGCTGCGCCTAAGAACCCCACATGTATCGGCGGCCGAGCGGCTGCCGGGCCATGGGCGAGTGGAGCGGCGCCATACGCCGGAACCTGGCGGCGGTCGTGCTACTCTCCCTCGTAACATCGATCGGCTTCAGCGCGATGAACCTCCTCCTCCCCTACTACCTCATGGCCCTCCAGGGCCTCCTCAGGGAGCTCCCCGACACCCTCCCCCTCATACCAACCGCGTACCGGGCGGCCGTCGAGATAGGCGGCCTCGTAACAGCCTTCATGGCCGCCAGGGCGGCGGTGGCCTACGCCTCCGGCTGGCTCAGCGACCGGCTCGGAAGGCGCCCCATGATACTCGGCGGCGCCGCCCTCTACGCGGCCACGAGCCTCCTCTACCCCCACGCGTCCAGCGTGCCCGAGCTGTTCGCCCTCCGTAGCCTCCAGGGCGTCGCCTCCGCGATGACGTGGCCGGTTGCAGAGGCGCTGCTCGTGGACAGTGTGCCCCCCGCGGTTAGGACGAGGGCTCTCAGCCTCTACGTGGTGAGCTTCACCGTGGGCAACGCGGGCGGCCCCCTCCTAGGCGGCGCCGCCTACCGGCTCGCAAGGACGCTCGCCCAGGGAGGCCCCGTGGAGGTGTTCTCCGCGAGCCTCCTCCTGGTTGCGCTGCTCAGCCTCGCCGGCGTCGCCGCAGCAGCGGCGGTTAGGGAGCCAGCACCCGCGGGGCAGCAGCGGGCGGGGCGGCCCAGGTCCAGGATGGCGCTGCCGCGGTGGGTGAGGCGGGGCCTGCTGGGCTTCTACCTCAACGCCCTCCTCAACGGCGCCGCCGTGGGGATGGTGAGCAGCGTGATGCTAGTCTACCTGATGGAGAGGATCGTAGCCGACCCGGCTAGGGTTGGGCTGGCCCTCGCCGTCCCCGGGCTGGCGGGGCTGCTGGTGAGCTACCCCGCTGCGAGGGTGATGGATAGAGTCGGCGTCGAGGTTAGGAGGCTCGTGCTGGCAGCCTCTATCGCGGCGAACAGGGTGTTCATGATGACGCTCGGGTTTACGAGAAGCCTCCCAACCTTCATAGCGGCGGCCTCAGCTATGTACATGGCCGTCAACATAGCGATACCCCTCATGAGGAGCCTCGAAGCCTCCATGGTCCCCTCCAGCCTCCGCGGCCGCGTCTTCGGGATCCACCAGGCCGCCTTCAACCTCGGGATGACCCTCGGCCCCCTCCTGGGCAGCCTGATATACGAGAAGCTCCACGACACAGCCCTGGCGCCCGGATTGACCGGCGTGGAGCTCACCTTCATAGCCTCCGGCGCCCTCGGCCTCACCGGCGTCCCGATACTACTCAGGCTCTACAAGCCCGAGGCAGCAGAGGAGCAGGCGAGGGAGGCCAGCACAGCCCCACGGTGAAGAGAGGCGGGAGGGTCGGCAGCGGCAGAGCCTCCCCACCCCTCGGAGCCCCGCCGCGGCGGGCGGGGCCCGGTCGGCCCAGGCCCAGGAGGGGCTCCTGGGCGGTCCGCTCCCCATCCCCCCGGGGAGGGCTGCTGAAGGTCTTCCCGGGGTTAAGCCTGCGCCGCGCGGCGTTCGAGGCCGAGGCGCAGCTGTGCGAGGAGCAGCCGCCTCTTGGACTTGAGCCGCTCGGCCAGCTCCTCTACGCTCCTGGCGAAGGCGTACTGGCCGTAGGGGTTGTAGAATATGTCACTACAGTGCCACATGTACGCGGGTACGAGCTGCTCTGGCACGGCCTTGAGGTAGAGCCAGCCGTCGTACCGGGAGAGGGCTATCAACAGCGGCGGGCTGCCGCCCTTGCAGTAGAGGAGGAGGCACTCCCCAGTCTCCTCCACCTCGACGAGCTTCTCGCAGCCGGCAGCGCGGGCCAGGGGTTCGAGCGCCTCCACGCCTCGCCGCCCCGCCCGCCTGGAGAGGGGCGTGGGGGTTTCTCTTCTCGCCCCACCCAGCCGACCAGCCTTTAACCCAAGTTTAACAGGGGGCTCGGGAGGGGGAGGATACGGCGCGCCCCATCCCCGCACGGCATGCGGCCCCGCGCCAGTCAAGGACAGCCGCGGCGTCACCGTGGCGGCGGTCTGAATGTGCAGCCTCAGCCGGAGGCACCCCTCGACGTCAGCCACGTCCGCGTCAGGAGGTGAGGAGGGGGGCAAGGCCTCATATACAACGGGGAGGGCGAGCGCGTGGCCGGAGTGCCCCGCGGGAGGCTCGCCCAGCTCCTGGGCGGCGAGTCGAGGAGCGTCTAGCCCCTAGCCCAAAGCCACTTCCTCATATGCCTCCGGAGCACCCTGAACCCGTACCCGGCCCTGGCGAGCCTCAGGGCGGCCCCCGACTGCTCGGGGGGCACCACGCTGCCCGCCACGGCCGTGTAGCCGAGCTCCATGGCGGCGTCGAGGGGGAGTGAGGCGGTGGGCCCCACGAGGCCCTTAACGGCCTCCGAGCCTCTGACCGCGCTCCACGCCTCGGGGGTCAGCAGGCTGGCCCCGGTGGCCACGATGTGGCTGTAGCCCGCGGCCTCCAGGGCCAGCTGCCCGCCGGGCCTCGCCTCGACGCCCAGCCGCTCCGCCTCCCGGCGGTGCAGGGGGTCGTCCTCGTAGACCACCACCGTAGCGCGGCGCCGCCGCAGCTCCTCGACCAGGCCCCCCACGAGCCCAACCACGGCGACCCGCGACCCCTCACCGATGCCCATCGCGTCCAGCAGCCTCCACCCCGGCTCCCACTCCACCAGCCCCGGCTCCTCGCTGAGCAGGAGCGAGAGCGCAGCGCTGGCCGCGGCGAGGCTCGCCTGCGTCGCCGCGGGGTGCTGCCACGCGTAGACCAGGAGGCCCTCCAGCGTCTCCTCCTCCAGCAGCCTCCTAGGTATAGGCTCGCCCTGCCACGCGTACGCCACCCCCACGTGGCCCGTCTCGAGCACCGCGTAGGCGAACCTCCGCGACACCCCCAGCTCAGCCACGCGGAGCCCCAGCAGCCGGCGCAGGTGGCGGCTCCCCAGCAGCGCCCGCGCCAGCGGAGTGACAGGCTCCCGGGCTAGCC
>JAADFC010000030.1 GCA_013153105.1 Thermoproteota archaeon | reverse complement strand
CCGCTGGGCCACCGCAGCAACGTCGTCCGGTGTCTTCTTCGTCTCCTTACCATCAGTGAACAGGAATATGGAGACGTACTTCTCGCTGGGGAGGCTGGTGTCCTCAATGTACTCCTCCACTATCTTTGCCGCCTCTTCGAGCGCGTCTGCCATTGCGGTCATGCCGTAGGGCTGGTTCTCCTCGAGGCTCGCACGGAACGCTTGGAGGGCCCGGTTCTCCGGGGCTGTTTCAAAGTAGCTCCTTCCATCCATAGTTACCCTTTTGACGTCATCGCTGAACCAGACGAAGCCGACCCGGAAGGCTAGGGCCATCTTGCTCTTGTTGAACCTCTCCAGCAGCCTCTCCACAAGGTCCACCAGATGCTCCCACTTCCACCGGCGGTCATACGTCTTCGGCTCTGCCATACTGAGACTGCGATCGAGCACAAAGATAACAAGAACGGTGAAGCTCAGTGGACGCCTTCGTAACACCTTAGCTATGCTCGGCGGGAGAGCCATGGCTACTCCTCGCCCTCACTCTTCTCAAGAATAGTTATGACTGAGAGGCCCGCGGCCTGGCCGGCCACGAGCACGCGGTCGCCCAGGGAGACTACGACGCGGTCACCCGTCCCGAGGCCCGCCTCCTCCACGCGGCGGAGAAGGCTGCGGAGCCCCTCGGCGAGAAGAGGCGCGATCTTCTTCGCCTCCTCCTCGGTGATACCGTCGAAGGAGACGATGCCGCTGGTCTCGAGGTTGACCGCGAGCGTCTTGATCCTGCCTCCGGAGGCTACGCGGGCAGCGCCGCCGACGGCGAGGTTTAAGAGCTCGAGGAGCTCGACGAAGGCGTCGCCAAGCTTGCCCCGGGGCAGCCTAGGCTGGAGCACTGCGGGGAACCGATCCACGACAGCAACCACTACGCGGTTAACTATGCGGCCCAGCGCGTCCCCGCCGTACTCGTCGAGGAGCTTACCCTCAGCCTCCGCTTCTATGTAGAGCCTACAGCCGCCCCCACGCGGGAGCCCAGCGATTCTCATGGAGCCCTTCATGTCACCCTCAAAAACGTACTCTATCCTGTCACCCTCACGGCGAACCCGAATGACCACCCGGTACTCCCTACCCAGAGCTGAGGCATAATGTACTATCAGTTCGCCTCTGCGGCCCTCACCTCTCGATACAACGCGCGCCGCGCCCTCAACGACGCTGAAGGGGTCCAGCCCTGCTATGTGTCGGAGCACATGCTCACACGCGGCCCGGACGTCGAGTACAGCGCTTCTCTGCGACTTCGCCAACGCCCCGGCAGCCCCCTCCCCCCAGCGGTGGCCCTAGCCCGGACAAAAACGCCCTCCCATATCAAAGCATCCCCCAGCCCACGGGCCATGTGCCGGTAGCTGTTTTGAACCAGAGCCCCGTAACCGCAGTTCTTAAGGGACAAGAGCCCCTCCGGAGGGCCGCTCCGCCCTCCGAGGGTATCAACCTCTGGCGCAGCGGCGGGGCGCCGCGAGCAAGGGGGTAGTGGATGTTGCCGTGGAGAATTAGCGTTGCCACCTACAATACCGTTCACGGCGAGGATGATGTAGCCTACTGGCTCAGCGGCGACTCCAGCTGGGGCAGCGTCGCTGTCGCCGACGGTGTCTCGGCCACCAGCGGCGGCGGCGCCAGCTACCTGGCCGTGAACAGCTTCATCCATGCCTGCCGCGTCTACGGCCCCGACTATGATGGAGTACCCACGCTACGCCGCTGCCTCGACTACGTCGCCAGCGTGGCGCGGGAGGCGAGGCCCGAGCACGCGGACCTCGTGGAGGAGCTGAAGAAAGTCTACTACCGGGAGTGCAGCCGGGGCGGCGACCCCTGCACGCGCCCCCTAACCCTCTCCCTGCTGCTCGAGGAGAAGCCCAGGCTGCCCCCGTCGATAAACCCCCGCCGCGAGGGGCCGCCCAGTACAACGCTGCTTGCAGCGGCGATGTACAGAGACAGGATAGGCTTCATAATATCGGGCGACGGCGCAGTTATAGGCTCTACGGGGCGTAGGAGCGAGGAGGTGTACTTGCTCTGGGGCGCCATCCCCCAGTACTTCGCGGGGACTAAGGTGGCCAGGTTCCTGGAGATAGGGGCAGGCGTCCGCGGTAGACCGCTGATCTTCGACATGGCCGCCGTGCCCGGCAGCGTCTACGCTATAGCAACAGACGGGGTAGACATGGCTGCGCTGGCCGAGGAGCTGGCCTCACTGGTTAAGACGGGAGAGATGCCGGAGGAGCCAGCAGCATACATACTCCGGAGGCTCCGCGAGAAAACAGGCGGCTTCGAGGACGACGCCACGCTAGCGGTAATAGAGTATACCGGTTAGAACATCTTGCTCGCATCATACACTGTTACTACCACGTCGCCGCCCTCCTTCAGCTGCTGGACCAGGCTCTCGGCCTGCTTCGGCGTCAGGGGCCTACCTATCTGGGCGGCCGCCAGAACCCTGCCTTCAACCACGTAGATGAAGTAGTCCTGGCCTCCTATGGAGGCTCTCAGGAGGACGCCGCTTTTCACGCCTATGGCCGAGTTGAACGCGGGCCCCCGTGCGGGGCCACGGTAGACTATCGGCGCGCGCAGCACCGTGGTTATTATGAATGTCACGTCGCTCAGCTTCTCGGCTATGTCGCTCCTCCAGTTCTCCACGTCAACCCTCAGCTCCACGGCCGTCACTGCCTTAGCACTAGTCTTTCCGGACGCCTCAACAGTCGGCTTCACACTCTCGGTCTCTATTGGGGCTACCGAAATTAGCACTACACCATCGCGGCGAGCCGCATAGTAGCCGCGGCGCTGCGCCCAGGTCATAACTAGCGGCTCCACGCCGGGGTCGACAGCCACTGTAACGGTACCCATGTCACGTACCATTCTCTCGAGCACACCGAAGGGGAGGAACGGGCCTAGGCCGCGATAGTCGACCAGGTTCTGCGCCATGGTCCTCCCACCTCCTCCGCCCCTTCCAGGGTCCCTAGGCGGTTACAGGCTGCGCCTTAGCCCTCTCAGCCACCGCGCGACGCAGCTCGGCGAATAGGGCCTGCACCTGCTTCCTGCCCTCCAGCAGCGGCCCATACCTCGGGGCCAGCAGCTCTATGTCCAGCTTCTCCACCCTATCCAGCCACGCCAGGAACTCCCTCGGACACGTCGTGTAGAGCACGTAGTCCACTACTGACAACTTGTACTCGTCGATATCCTTCGCTCTTATGCTCCAGAGCCCCGGGGGGGTGACCGCACCTAGCACCGGGCCGGTGATCAATGTGCGTGTCCTCCTATCGTATATGGAGAAGCTGGCTACGCCCCGGGCAGGAGCGGGTATGAGTGTCAGCTCCGACTTACCTAGCTTCAAGCCGGTCTCTCTCATAGGCACAGCTTGTATCCTTGTGGCTGCGCCCCTGCTAACTATGGTTATCTGGGAGGCCCAGTAGCTCGAGGCTACGAAGCCGCTGCTCGGCAGAACACGGGCCAATAGCTCCACGCCGCTCTCTGCGCCGGCCTCCAGGGAGGTGAATACCACGTGCCTTACCTGGCTTAGATCAGCTACTATGAGCCTTAGACTCCTTACGACTCTATCATCACCGAAGGGATCAACTACAGCGGCCTCATAATCGTCAACTATGATAAAGGAATTTGGG
>JAADFC010000093.1 GCA_013153105.1 Thermoproteota archaeon | reverse complement strand
GAGCCGTCAACCCTGCACGAGGCCGCGTGCGCCACACCTTGACCCAGCGCAAGGTCGAGGAGATGCTCTCCGATGGCCAGCGCGTCCCTCCACCCCAGGCTCCCCCTGCACCTCCAGGCGACGACGCGCCCCGGCAGCTGGAGGGGCTGGGCTCCATGCGAGGCCAAGACCCTACACTCCCCTCCGGGGCCGCTGCTCGGCGAGAGGTAATAGAGGAGGGCCGCCCGGCTGCTATGCGATGGGCCCGGGCGAGGCCGCCGCCCGGAAGGGGCGGGGCTGCGGTGACCCCGGCGCCCGGGCCGGCGACGGCCCAGCATCCCCTGGGGCTCGACGCTTCTAGGGGGCGGGCGCCTCCCAGCCCCCGCGGCTGCCGGGGCTGGGCTGGCGTGGCCTTGCTGGAGCAGCTGTTCACAGTGGCCGCGTTCACCCTTGTAGGCGGTGCCGTGGGCTACGTTACTAACGTGCTGGCGGTCAGGATGCTGTTCCGCCCGGTGAACCCCGTATGCCTCATACCCCGGCGGCTCTGCGTGCAGGGCCTCCTCCCCCGCCGGAGGCGCGAGCTGGCCGAGAGGCTCGCCCGCGCCGTGGCGTCCCGGCTCCAGAGGGGAGGCCTCCTCCAACGCTACCATGAGAGGCTCCAGCGTGCGCTCGAGAAGCTTGTAGCGTCAATGGTAAGCGAGCAGCTCAGCAGGGGCCGAGCCGGGCAGCTCCTGGCACTCATAGGCGGCCCCCAAGCCCTGGAGGCGATAGCCGCAGCCGTCGCAGCCGCGGCGGCGCCACGGCTCGCGGCGCTGGTCGAAGAGGCGGCCTCACGTATAGACCTTGAGCAGTTGATTGTAGAGGAGTTCCTCTCCCTGAGCGTGGAGGAGATGGAGAGAATGTTCCGCGAAGCCGCCGGGCCGGAGCTACGCTTCATAGAGCTGATGGGCTTCGCGCTCGGCGCAGCGATAGGCCTGGTGGAGGGTATCCTGGCAGCCCTCCTCCTCTAGCCCAGACGGGCGCCCGGCTCCCCGACAACACGGATAATCCCAACGCCCAGCCTCGAGGCGTAACGCGCAGCATCCCCGTCGACAACGCCGCCCACAATCGCCAGCCGGGGCCTCCTCCCCTCAACCTTCTCGTAGAGCAGCCCAGCCTTATACAGCTTGGCTACATCAGCCACGGAGACGCGGGACTTAACCTCCAGCAGCACATGCTCGCTGTCGCGGATGAGGACGTCAACCTCGACAACAGCCGGGAACCCGTAGACGAAACCCTCCTCGTCGCGGTAGACCCACCTCTCCACCCTGGCGGTCCCAAACACCTCTTCGATAACATACCTCATGGCCTCCCTGAACGCCTCCTCGCTCAGCACCCCAAACCTGTGGGCGACAACCATCGACACCCTATAGGCCTCCTCGACCTTCCTCTCAAGCCTCTGCTGCCTCTCCTCCCAGCCTTGTGAACCTCTCTAGCAGCTCGCGGAAGCCCAGCAGGCCCATGAGTGTGTAGCGCAGCTCCACATCCTCCTCTATAGCCTTAATAACCTCCCGTAGCAGCCTCCTCCTCTCCTCGCTTGCAGCCATCCCTTCCAGCCCCTACGCCAGAGAGGGTCCCCGAGGAGGCTTCGATAACAGTTATCCCCCCGGGGCCTGGGCGGCGGGTGGGCTGACGGCCCTTGACTATACGCAGGGAGGAGATGGCGGAGACAGTCTCAAGGTACGACCCTTCGCGCGTCAGCGTGGCTGTGCTGGCGAGCCATTCTGCGCTCGATGTTCTCCGGGGCGCTAGGCGCTACGGGTTCCATACGATAGCCGTGGCCAGGAGGGGGCGCGACCTCGCGTACAGGATGTTCCCCGTCGTGGACGAGCTGATAGTTGTCGACGACTATAGGGAGCTGCTGGAGCCCCGGCTGCAGGAGATGCTCCTGGAGCGGAACGCTGTCTTCATTCCGAACAGGAGCTTCGCGGTCTACGTGGGCTACGACGGTATAGAGGAGAGGTTCGCCGTCCCCATCTATGGTAACAGGTTTCTGCTCAGGTGGGAGGAGAGGACCGGCGAGAAGAACTACTACAGGCTGCTCGACGAGGCCGGGATAAGGAGGCCCAGGCTCTACCGGAGCCTCGAGGAGGCCCGGGGCCCGGTGATTGTGAAGCTGCCCGAGGCCAGGCGCCGCGTGGAGAGGGCCTTCTTCGTCGCCGCCAGCGGCGAGGAGGCCAGGGAGAGGCTTAGGAGGATGATGGAGGAGGGCCTGGTGGACGAGGAGAGCCTCCGAGGGATGGTTGTCGAGGAGTACGTGGCAGGCGCGCACTTCAACCTTAACTTCTTCGCGAGCAGGCTCTACAACAGGGTGGAGCTGCACAGCATCGACAGGAGGCTCCAGACCAACATAGACGACCTTAACAGACTCCCCGCCTGGGTCCAGGAGCCCCTCCGCGGCGCGGTGGAGCCCCGGATGATAGAGGTCGGCCACATCCCCGCCACCCTGAGGGAGAGCCTCCTCCACAAGGCCTTCGAGGCAGGCCTCCGGTTCGCCGAGGCCGCCGCTAGGCTGGAGCCGCCGGGTGTGATAGGCCCCTACACTCTCCAGGCCCTAGTCACGCCGGAGCTGGAGCTGGTAGTCTACGACGTCGCGCCCAGGATAGGCGGCGGCACCAACGCGGTGATGGCGTGGGGCGGCCAGTACAGCAGCCTCTACTTCGGCAAGCCGCTAAGCCTCGGCGAGAGGATAGCCCACGAGCTGCGGATGCTCCTGGACCGGGGCGGCCCCAGGGCGCTGGGGGAGGTGGTAACCTAGCCCTCTGGGGGCTTGAGGATGAACCTCGCGTCCACCGCGAGGGCGCCCTTGGGGTAGCTCATCACCGGGTTTATGTCCATCTCGCTTATCTCCGGGTTGTCCATCATGATCCTCTGGGCGGCCATCACTATGTCGGCGAGCGCCTCGAGGTCCCGCGGCGGCTTGCCCCGGTAGCCCTGGAGGAGCCTGTACGCCCTAACCTCGCGCATCATCTCCAGCGCCTCCCCCCGGGGGAAGGGGGCGACGCGGAAGCTGACGTCTCGGAACAGCTCCACGAACACGCCGCCCAGCCCGAACATCACCGCGGGCCCGAACACGGGGTCCCTCACGCCGCCGACCACAACCTCCACCGCGCCCGGGGGAGCCATCTCCTGCACGAGCACCCCCACAATCCTCGCCCCCGGCGCCGCGCGGCGAACCCTCTCCAGCAGCACCTCATACTCCTCCCCCACCCTCTCGGGCTCGACGCCTACCACGACGCCGCCCACGTCGCTCTTGTGGACTATCTCGGGGCTCACCACCTTCAACACCACCCTGCCGCCGATGCCCCTAGCCGCCTCCACAGCCTCCTCCCTGCTCCTCGCCAGCGCGTAGCGGGGCACGGGGACGCCGTAGAGCTCGAGGAGCCTGAGGGCCTCGTGCTCCAGCAGCCTCCCCCTACCCTCCCGCAGCGCCTCCTCGATAAGCCTCCTAGCCTCCCCCGACGCCACGGCCTGCCAGTCCTCCACAACAAACCGGCGCGGGGGCTCCTCTCCTTAAAGCCGCCGCCCCAGCCCGCCGCCGGGGGGAGCCGTTGCCGCCGAGGGTGGCGCTGCTGCTCGCGGCCGGCGAGGCTAGGAGGCTGGGCGGCCGGAAGCCCCTGGTCCCCGTGGCGGGGAGGCCCCTGGC
>JAADFC010000007.1 GCA_013153105.1 Thermoproteota archaeon | reverse complement strand
AATGGACGGTGTTATGACGGGCTGCGTGTAGCATCCAGCTCCGGGAGGCTCGCGACAGTATAGGTCGCAGGGCACCTCTCCCCCCGCTCCCCCGCCACCCCCGTTAGGACGAGGACGCTGTCCAGCCCCGCCCTCCTCGCAGCCTCGATGTCTGTGTCGCAGCGGTCGCCGATGACCAGCGCCTCCCGGGGCTCCACACCCCGCTCCCTTAGGACGAGGCGGTACATGTAGGGCTCGGGCTTCCCCGCGACAAGCTCCGGCCGGGCACCGGTGCTCGCCAGCAGCGCCGCCAGCACCGCCCCGGCGCCGGGGGCGTCGCCCCTCTCCAGGGGTATCACGTTGTCCTCGTTGCTGACCGCTACCCGGGCCCCACACCTCTTCACGGCCTCGTGGGCGGCGCGGAGCTTCTGGTAGCTGAGGCCCCGGTCGAGGCCCACCACCACATAGTCCACGGGGCAGCGGATGGGGTCGTGGATGCTGAGCACCAAGTGGCCCTGCAGCACCAGCTCCTCAACCAGCCCCTCCTCCCCGAGGACTATGACCCTGCTCTCGCCGCTCCTCTCCCTCACCAGCCGCGCCACCGCGTAGCCGCTGGTGACCACGTCCCGGGGCTCCACCGGGTAGCCCATTACAGCTGTCAGCCTCTCCGCGTAGACGCGGCGGCTCCTCGTAGAGTTGTTGGTTACGAACACCACCTCGGCTCCGAGGCTGCGGGCCCTGCGAAGCCACTCGACGTTCTCGACGAGTATCCTCGAGCCCCTCCACACCACGCCGTCGAGGTCTACGAGGAGCAGCCTGTAGCGGCCGAGCACGGGGCCAGGCACGACACCCCTCCCAGGAGGCCGGAGCGCCCGGGCGCCGAGGGGCTCTTAGCCGCGGCCCTCCCCCGCCCGCAGCTCGTAGAGCCGGTCCACCCTGCGCCCCAGCTCCTCCATGCGGAGCGTCACCTCTCTCCGCAGGGCCTCGAGGCGCTCTAGCAGCTCCCTCCGCAGCGAGTCCAGCCCGCCCCTCAGCTCTCTCAGCTCCCGGTACTGGAGGTCTAGGTGCAGGAGCAGGAGGTCCTCCACCGTGAGCTTCTTGCCCTTCTCCAGCTTCTCCAGTATCCTCCTGGCCGCGTGGCTGACCACCGCGTCGAACACGCTGTCCGCCAAGGCGAGTACCCACGCCGGAGGGCCCCTGGGTGGATTGGCCTGGGGGTCGGCACTCAAGACCCTCGCCACCGCCCCTCCCCGCTGGAGAGGGGCTCGAGGGGCTCGGTAGGCGCGGGGTCGCCATCCCCCCGTGGAGGGGCGCCGTGTCCCCCTCCGTCGCCGCTCCTGGATTGGTCCGAGGCCTTTTACCCTCTCGCATGCGCCGCCGGGGAAGCTTCTCGGCTCCGGGACTCGGGGTTATGCCAGGCGCCGCCTGCCTCCCGTCGGGCTGGTGCGACTACAGCAGGGAGCATGAGAGGATACGCCGCGAGATCGAGGGGATGATAAGGGGCTATGTTGAGGGCGGCAGCGACGAGTACTACATGCCGGTGATAGTGGCCCCCTATGGCAGCGGGAAGACGGCCCTGCTGAGGCACCTCGAGTGGTTCTCCAGGGAGCAGCTCGGCGTGCCCGCTGCGAGGATAGAGTTCTCCTCGCTTGTCGACTTCATAGTGGAGCGCTACGGGTCTATACACGAGTCGCAGCTGCCCAGGGTCGTGGAGGAGTTCGTTGCCGAGAGGCTGGGCTCCAGGGAGGGGTTCTTCGTCCTGCTCGTGGACGAGGTCGAGGAGAGCTACGACGTGTTCCGCGGCGTGGTGGAGCACGAGACCAGCCCGCTGAGGGGGCTCGCGGAGGCGGTTAGGACGAGGAGCACCAGGGTCTATCCCATCCTCGCGCTGGGCCCCAGCTCCACCCTGAAGGAGGCCGTGTTCGGCCCGGTGGCTTGGAGGAGCAGGGTGTTCACCATCCCCCTCCTCCCCCGCGGCTCGATACACGCCGAGCTCCGGGAGCGGCTGGGGGGCGTGGAGCCCCGCGTGGTAGAGCTTCTCTCCAACACCGCGTGGTGGGCCTCCAAGGGCCGAGTGGCGTGGGCGAGGCTGTTCATCGAGGAGGCGGCTCCGAGGCTCGCGGAGGCGCTGGAGAGGGGGCCGGAGGCGGTTGAGGCTATACTCCTCGGCGACGAGGCGCTGTCGCGCGAGATACTGGAGGGGGTCCCCCTCTTCGACCGTAGGGGGTACCGGGAGCTGAAACGGTTCCTCCCCATCCCCGGCCTGGCGCCGGTGCTTGCAGCGCTGGTCGGCCCGGTCCCCCTGAGCCTCGCCGAGAAGCTGGCGGGGCCCCTGGTGCCCGAGCCGGGGCCCGTGCACGGGTTCACCCGGATGGCGGTTAAGGTTGAGGAGCTGGTTGAGGCTGCGACTGCATGGATGGAGAGGGTGGCGAGGGCCAGGGATATAGGGCAGCAGAGCGTGGACCACGCGGTCACCGTGCTGGAGCACGTCGCATCCGCCCTCAGCCTCGGGGGGATGCTGCCCTTCGACACGGAGTACCTCCGCGAGATGTTCAGCATAGCCGCCGACCTGGCCAGGGAGCTGTACGGCGACGACCCCCACGCGGGCTACCTGCTGGAGACCCTCAACCCCGACATGGTTGCGCCGGAGCCGGTTAGGATGAGGGAGCCGGTGGTCTACCTTAGGCCCCAGATGGTGGGCCGCCTCTACCCGGTGGCGAGCAGCAGCCCCCTCATCGGCTGCGCCCGCCGGGCGGGGCCCAGGCAGGTGCGGGAGGTCGTTGAGACGCTCACGCCCGACGAGCTTGTGGAGACGCTGGAGAGGCTTAAGGGTGTCCTGGGCCTGGACGGTATAGAGGAGAGGTACGGGGTCAAGGTGTACCTCGCCCCGGAGCCCCTGCTGGCCGCGCTGCAGGACAGGATAGCCTGCAGCGCCCTCCGCGGCGAGAAGATAGCGGTCATAGTAGCGAGCCCCGGCGAGGAGGCGGCGGGGCTGCCCAAGCTGCTCCGCGGCCTGGAGAAGCTCGGCTTCATAAGGGCCGTGAGGGCCGGGCCCAGGCTGAGCATGTTCATCTACAGCCTCATATACAACGAGAGCCTCGGCCTCCCCGCCTGCAGCCTCGACAGGCTCGGCCCCAGCGAGTCGAGGAGCCTCAACGTCTACGCGGAGCTCCTGAGGAGCATGGCTATAGAGGCGCTGCCCCGGGCCGGGGAGCCGGAGGCGCTCGCCAAGGCGAGGACTGTCGAGAAGGTCCTAGGCAGCCTCGCAGCCTCCCTCGCCGCCAGGGCGGCGGGGGACCCGCGGAGCCTGGAGGAGGCGGGCAGGCTCGTCGAGGCCCACCGGGAGGCCGGTAGGGCGGCGGCTGCGCTGGCCCGCCTTATACCGGCGCCGGAGCCTAGGCTGCCCGACGTGGCGGGGGCGGTGGAGCAGCTGAAGAGGCTGGTTGAGGAGGTTGAGGAGGCCGGCCTCCTCGGCGCCGCCCCCCGCTGCGGCGGGGGCACCGGCTCCCCTGTGCTGGACGCGCTGCTCGGCCTCGGAGGCGCCGATGCCGTCCCCTCGGCTGGGAGGGTTGTGTCGGAGCTTAGGGCTGCGATGGAGGCTGCCAGGAGCGTCGCCGTCGGCCCCGCGGCGAGGGCGGCCGAGCAGCTGGAGAGGCTGGCCTCGCTCCTGGAGGGCGACGCCGCGGCGGCTGCCGCGGCGCTAGAGG
>JAADFC010000048.1 GCA_013153105.1 Thermoproteota archaeon | reverse complement strand
CGCCCCCCACCTCTCCTCCCCCTCCTGCCCGGCTCCGCTCCTCAGGCTCCCCGGTGCCGTGCTTCTCCCCGCCTGCGGCCGTGGCGCCCGGGCCTCTCCCCTCCACTATCCTCCATGTGCAGCTCCCCTGGCGCCCCTCCCCCGCGGGCCTCGGTTTTACCTCTGGGTTACTCCTCGTGTAGCCCCGCTCTATGAGGGGCTGCGCCGGTTTACCCTGCTGTTAGCCTTGGAGGGGCAGAGCTGCCAGGTGTTACGTTGAGGGGTGTGACGGGCCTCGCTTTCGGGTGCTGAGTGTTAATAGGGATGGGGATAGGCTACCACTCCTCCCCGGCCTCCGGGGGGCCACCCGGCTCCGAGGGAGGTGCGGACGCGTCATGGTCTACCGGTGTATAGTCGTGGGCTTCGACGGGAGCGACGCTAGCCGACGGGCCGTGGAGAGGGCTCTCGGGCTCGCCAGGGCCGTGGGGGCTAGGCTGCAGCTTGTCACCGTGGTCCCGCCGCCCACAGTGTTCCTGGGGGAGCTGCTGGTGCCCGAGGCGGTTGACACGAGCGAGCTTGAGAGGCAGGCGATGCGGAGGCTGGAGGCGCTGGCGAGGGAGATAAGGGAGACCGGCGGCGGCGTAGAGGTGGGCTACACTGTTCTCATGGGCGACCCGGCCGAGGAGCTGGTCGGCTACGCGGAGGACAACGGCTGCGACCTCATCGTGGTAGGCCGCCGGGGCCGCGGCGGGCTGGAGCGCCTCCTCCTAGGCAGTGTCTCAAGCAAAGTAGTCTCCCTAAGCCACCGCGTAGACGTGCTCGTGGTCGAGTCGGCGAGCATTCGCCAGAAGGGCTAGACCCCACCCGCCCCCGCTGCATGTTTTCAGGGTGTAACAGGCCCCGCCGGCCGTTGACCACTCGCCTGCCCCCGGGCAGCTCCTCGGGGTCCCTTAGGGCCTGCTCTGGAGCCGTTGACCGGTGCGTGCAGCAGCTACACATTCTAGCAGTATACCGCTAACATATCAATAGTATGCATAATCTGCTTAAAACTCGAGCAACACCCCACCCTCCCGGCCCCGAGGCACGGGGCCGAAGAGCCGAGAGGAGAGGTGAACCCGAGATGAAGGCCATATACACCCTAGCCATGGCGGCCATCCTGCTCGCCATAGTGGGCGCAGCCTACGCCGCGTGGACCGAAACACTAAGGATAGAGGCTACCGTAAAGACTGGCGAGCTCGACGTAGCCTTCGACGAAAACTCCCTCCAGGTCACCGACACGGGCGCAGACCCCCAGGCCGACGGCTACGACAACGGTGAGGACTTCGACGTGGCCCAGGCATACCTGCAGCCGCTGTCACACGACGACGAGGGGGACCTAGTAGCGCTCAACTTCACGCTGAACAACACCTACCCCGGCTACACGGCCTGCGCTGAGTTCAATATAACGAACATAGGCAGTATACCTGCCAGGATCACAGACATAAACGTGACTGTTGACGACACGACCTACACTTACGAGGACTACGTGAATAACAACGAAAAGATAGAGCTGTACGATGGTGCCATAGTGGTGAAGTACAACATGACAGTCGGGGAAGTCCTGGAGGCAAAGAAGGAGAAGTCATACAAGGTCTGTGTGGAGGTCACGGAGAAGGCTCAGGAGCTGCAGGAGTACGCGTTTACAGTGATAATAGAGTTCACGCAGTGGAACGTCGTCGAGAACCAGGAGGAGACGGGCTGACGAACGCTAAAGAGAGTGAACCACTCCTATATTACGGTCCATCTAACCTCCTTTTTTATCTTAATCATAGAAACTCGCATACCGCAATTTCAAACGTTGGTATATAGTACATTAGTATTATAACACATATAGAGTATGAAACTCGTGGCTGTGGTTCGTAGGGTTACGCCTCATAGTGAGCGTGGGGTGGCTCGAGGATGAGGCTATCGATTCTTCTTGGAGTAGTGATAGCGTTGGTACTGGCCTCCATAGCCTATGCAGCTTTCACCGAGCTGTTGGTGGTTAGAGGAACGGTGTCTACAGGGAAACTTGACGCGTACTTTTCTAACGTTGAATACGATGATCGCTGTGGCTCGGCAAGTCAGGACATTAACGTGCCTTTGAACCCTGTTAACTTCTATCAGGCTACGACTACTGACCGGGATGTTGGCTGTACTGAGGCTAGGGGGGTTGATACAGACGATGACGGAGTCTATGAGGATATACTGGTTACGCTTGTTAACGCCTACCCGGGATATTATACCTCGATCCGCTCCTATGTACTGTTGACCAGCGATAGTATACCTGCGAAACAGTGGAGGCTGGTGATAGCCAGCGCTGACGGCTCCCGGGTGTACTACAAGATCTATGAGAATAACGTTTCGCTTATAAGCGACTCCGACGGTTTGAGCGTAGACCTAGATGGTGACGGCGACTATGATATCGCCATACACTGGAGCGATAACCTGGGAGACTTGCTGACGCCTGGGGGCCCAGCCGCGAGGTTCGAGGTTAAGATAGCCGTGCTCGAGGGCGCCCCCGAGGACTCCACGCTGCAGTTCCGCTTCCACCTTGAGCTGATACAGTGGAACGCCTACAAGGCCAACACGCCGCAGGGCTCCAGCGGCTAGCCCTCCCTCCCGCGTTTTTCCCGCTTCTCTCCCGGGGCTCGTTCCCGCGTCCTGCCTCTACCCTGGGTTGGCCTCCGCGGCTGCTAGTGTGCTATGGGTGTGAGGGGGTTGCGGGGTCTCCGCTGCCGCGCCTGCGGCTTCCCCGCCGCGGCTGTGGCTGCTGGCGGTGTTGTGGGGGCGCTGGTGCAGCTGGGGCTGGCGCCTGCGCTGCCGGTTGCTGCCGGGCTGGGGTTGGCTGGCGTCGCCGGCGCCCTGTCTCTGGCGGGTCTCCTGGGCGTTGAGGCTTGGGCGCCGCCGGGTCTCCGGGCTAGGGGGCTGCGGCTGGCTGTGGCGGGCGGGTTGGGGCTGTTTGTGGCGTTGCAGCTGCTGGGGCTTGTGTGGGGGTTCGCAGTCAACGGGTTCGTCCTGCGGCTCGGTGTTGCAGGTGTAGTGTTCCATGTGCTGCGGCGGCTCGGTCTCGTGGCTGCCGCGGCTGCCGCTGCGTGGCTGGCTCCGGGTCCGTTGGGGCTGGCCGCCTCTATGCTGCTGGTGGGCTCGCTCTACGTGTCGCCGGGGGAGCTGCGGGTGCTGCTGGAGGGCGGGCTGGGGCTGGGCTGGGTTGTGGGCGAGGCGCTGCCCGGGGCCTCGCTGGCTGCCGCGGTGTACGCGTTGGCGAGGCTCTACACTCCCCTGGCGGGCTTCGCCTTCTACACATTGGGGGTGGCTGTGGGCTACATGCTTTACCCGCTGGCGCCGAGGGCTCCGGGGCCCCTGCTGGGGCTCGCGGTGTCCACGGTCTCGCTTCTCGTGGCTACTGCAGCGTATGAGGCGGCGCTGCCGAGGGCTACGGGGAGCCGCGGCTCAAGGGCCCTGGCCTCGGTGGCTGCCGCGGCTGTTCTCGGGGCTGCCGTGGTGCTCCTCTTCTACGCCGGCTACTACCCGCTGGCGGTAGCCACGGGGAGCATGGAGCCGCTGCTGGAGCCTGGGGACCTGGTGGTGGTGAAGCGGGTTCCGCCCGAGGCTGTGGAGCCGGGGGATGTGGTGGCCTACCTGGCGGGGGATGGGAGCATTGTGGTGCACAGGGTTGTGAGGATCGAGGATGGCGGGGGTGTCCTGGTG
>JAADFC010000100.1 GCA_013153105.1 Thermoproteota archaeon | reverse complement strand
CCCCGCCGGCCGCCGGCGGCCCGGCCAGGAGGCGGCCGGCCAGCAGCGCGATGAGGACGAGGAGGAGCATGAAGAGCCAGGGCGACTGGCTCCTCAAGGGCCTCCACCGCTTGCCAGCAGCCTGTCCGCCCAGCGGTGGCCGCTGTCCTCGAGCGCCCTCCGCAGCCGGGGCCACGCGGCGGGGGAGGAGACTGCTATGCTGCCTATCCTCTCCACTGACAGGAGGCTGGCCTCGGGCCTCTCCACTGCAACCACCGAGCCGGCCTCGGCTGCGAGCCACGCCGCCGCCGCGACGTCCACGACGCGCAGCCTACCCCTCACATCTACGAACAGCTCCGCCCTGCCCAGCCCGGCCCAGGCTATCTCGAGGCTGGCGCTGCCTAGCGCTCGGACGCTCCTCTTGTCGCCGGTAAGCTCCAGGTACCGGTGTACCACCCTCGCCTGCTCGGGCTTCTCCACGTATGCCAGCACGAGCCTGCTCCCCCTCTCCTCCCTCGAGACCCTCGCGCCTCCCTCGTAGACGCCGACCCCGCGGGCGAAGCTGAGGACGGGCCAGTGGAATATCGGCGCCACCGCCCCTGCAACCACGTCGCGGAGCGAGGCGGAGCCCCCGGCGACTGGGGCTAGTGCGACGCTGACCGCGCTCCAGGGCACCAGCGCAGCGTAGTTCTTGCTCCCGTCCAGCGGGTCCGCGACCACCACGTAGGGGTCGCTGCCGAGGCGGACGAGGCCGCTCTCCTCGCCCAGGAAGAGGCCGCGGAACCCCTCGGCGCGGAGCAGCTCGAGGATGTTACGCTCGCTCTCCACGTCTATCCTCATACCCTCGTCCTCGTCGTGATGGTGCCTCTGCACGACCACGAGCAGCTCGTCGAGGCCGAAGCGGTCCCTCAGGTAGGCCGCCGCCTCCCCCGCGACCCGGACCAGCATCCTCCGGAGGCTCTCCAGCTCCCTGCGGGACGGGAGAAGCTCGGCCAGCTGCCCCACCCTAGGGCTCCCAGCTCGTAAGCCCGGCGCCCAAGCCTCCGCGGCTTATACGCGCTACCACACCCCCGCGATGGAGCCCGGGGGACGGGGAGACCGAGGCGAAAATAGGATACGCTAGACGCGGGCTCAGCCCGCGCCCCACTTCAGGGTCTCAACGTGCACCGCGTAGAGCAGCGGGGAGCCGTCGGCGCCGCGCAGCGGGTAGCCCAGAACCCTCACGGACACGTAGACGCGGGGGGCGCCAGGCCTCTCCAGCACGAGCGGCACCGCGGGCGACGCGCCCTCGACCCTCAGCGTCTCATCCGTCTCTGGGTCCGAGAGCAGCCAGCCTCCCCCGCGCATGAAGCCCGTGTAGACGCCCGTGACCGTCACCGGCTTCCCGAGGTACTCGCCGAAGCCGGCCAGGAGCTGCGAGACAGTCAGGTTGGCAAGCGGCGCGGGCGCCTCCCCAACCATCTCCAGGGTCTCCAGGCTCCAGGCCCTAACCCTCAGCGCCGCGTCGAAGCCGGGAGCCAGCGTGTAGGCGTAGGCTTCAATGTAGGTTGCCCGCAGCGCCCCCCGGTGCTCCAGCACCCCCAGCAGCTCCAGCCTCCCCCCGGCCGCGTCGACCCGGACCACCGCCACGCCCTCGACGTGGCCCCCCTCGGAGTAGACGCGGACGGGCAGCAGCAGGAGCCCCGCGGGTGTCATCGTGAAGGCACGGTGGCCCCTGGCGGGGTCCAGCAGGGGGCTCCACGCCCCTCCAGGCTTGTCCTCCGGCGGCAGGTAGAGCCTCGCAACGGGCCTAGGTACTGCCTTCTCGAGCCTGTAGAGTGTCACCCTGAGCCTCACGCCCTCCCTGCCGACGCCGAGCAGGCCCTCCTCCCCTATGGGGTGGAGGTACTCGTCGAAGCCCGGCGCCTCCAGGTAGCCCAGCACCCTGGGGTTGGCCGGGTCGCTGAGGTCTATCGCGAAGAGCGGGTCGATGTTACGGAACGTTACGAGGTACAGTACCGGGCCGAGGAACCGGACGCCGTGTATCCCCTCCCGGACCGTTATGTTGCGGAGGCTGCCCAGCTCCTCCAGGGTGTCGGCGTCGAAGGTGTAGAGGTCCACGCGCCACCCCTCCTCCGGCACTATGGTGACCACGCGGAGCACGCCCCGGTAGAGGTCGAGCTGCCACTGCTTCCCCAGCCTCCCAGGCACCACAGCCTCCGCCGCCACGCGGGGCCCCTCCTCGCCCAGCTCTACTAGCACCAGCCTGGTGCCCTCACGCGTGGAGAGGGCGATGTAGGTCCTCCCGTCGGCCGCCACGTAGACCGCCTGGGGCCCGGTGCCCGCCAGCGAGACGGCCCAGTGGCCGCCGCCGTCTAGGCGGTAGAACGCCAGCACCGTCGACACCGGAGCCTCGCCCACCACCACGGCGGGCCACTCCTCAACGCCCACGCCCGGCCGGTAGCCGAGGGGCGCCACGAAGCCGCCCCAGATGCTCGCCACAGCTACGACCGTGTCGCCGGCCAGCCTCGCGTCCACGGGGAAGCCCTCAACGCTCCAGGCGTCCCGCAGCCGGAGCTGCTGGTCGAGCACCAGTATCCAGGTGCGGGGCTGCAGGGGCGGCAGCCCCGGGCTCGGCGTGTCTACGGCGAGCACCACTAGGCCGCCCCGCTCTGGGAGCATGAGCCCCCAGACGGAGACCCTCCTCGTGACGTTTGCTATCACCCTCCTCTCGCCGCCCGCCTCCAGCACCAGCCTCTCCGGCGGCGCCAGCCTCCAGACAATGTCTGCCACGTCCACCACAGCTGCCAGCTCCAGCCTCGACGGCGGCCAAGCCCTGTAGACCTCTACTATCCTCCCCGAGGCCAGGAAGACGTGTGTACCATTGTTCTCTACAATGTCCGGCTCGTCGACCCCCTCGACCTGCACGTTGGTGGAGCCATACACCCCCGGCGCGCCACCCACCTCCACCACTTCCACCACTGTAGCCGTCGGCGCCGCCGTGCTAGTCACAGCAGTCTCTAACACCAGCGGCTCCACCACGGCGGGAGCCGTAGCCGCCACATGGCGGACCGCGACAGGCCACGGTGCCGGTGGGATGCTGAGGCTGCGGTCGAGGCTGAGGCTTCCCAGCCTGTCCCAGCCCAGCCGCCGCGCCCAGCCGAGGATGTCGCCCCCAGCCTGGGAGCCTGAGCCTCCTCCCGCCGCCTCCGGCGCCTCGGGCTGCTGCCCTGCCGTTGGGGCCGGTGTTCCCGCGTGGAGCCTGGCCGCCGTGAAGCCCAGGGCGAAGCCGAGGATGAGCAGTACAGCCGCGAGCGCAATCAGCCTGGAGTCTTGCACCTTTCCCAGCCTCCACATCCACTGGGGGCGGCGGTGCCTGGTAGCTCCAGCCCTTCGAACGCTTCAAATCCAGGGTGTTCGAGGGTCTAGACCCTAAACCCGGCCCCGCCCCGCCGGGGAGAGCGGCGGAGGTCGCAGGGGTGTGGAGGCCCAGCAGCGCGCCGCTGTGCCCGCCCTGGCGGCTGTGCTGCTGCTAGCCTTGGCCGCCCTGGCCGCCGCGGAGGACGGCGGGGGCGGCGGCGAGAGGCTGGTAGCCGTGGTCGCCGTGGAGGATACCATCCTCAAGCCTGGGGAGGAGTCACAGCCGCTCACCCCCCTCTTCAAGGTCTCCTGCGGGAACACCACCGTGGTCGTCTACGGCCCCGAGCATGGGAGACTCCTCCTCGTGGCCGTCTACCTCCGCGGCGGCGGGGACTGGAGGAG
>JAADFC010000089.1 GCA_013153105.1 Thermoproteota archaeon | reverse complement strand
CCACCATGAGGTCGACGAGGGGCACCGGCCAGCCGGTCCGCAGTGCATAGTCGAGCCAGCGCTCCCCCGCATCCTCGACGGTGGCCGGCGGCAGCGCCAGCGTCAGCACGGGCGCGGTCTCGGTCATCCCGTAGCCTACGAAGACCCTTATCCCCCTCTTCGCCGCGAGCTCGGCGAGCCCCCTCGGGAGCGCCTGGCCGCCGTTGATGAATGTCAGGCCTCTTAGGTCGTACTTCTCCGCGTCGGGGTGGCTGAGGAGCATGTAGAGTATCGTGGGCACCCCCGCTGTTAGGGTGACGCCCTCCTCCGCTATCAGCCTGAGCAGCACCGCTGGGTCGAGTTTGTTGGGGTACACCTGCTTCATGCCCACCAGGGTGGCGAGGTAGGGGAGCCCCCAGCTGTAGACGTGGAACATGGGGACTATATGGAGTATAGTGTCGCCGCTGCTTATCCTAAACTCCGGCGACATCGCCGCCAGCTGGAGGCCCGCGGCGAGGGTGTGGAGGACTATCATCTTGTGGCTGTGGTAGGTGCCCTTCGGGAGCCCCGTGGTGCCGCTGGTGTAGCCCATGGCCGCGGGCTGGTCCTCGTCCACGCTCGGCCACTCGTAGCCGGGGTCGCCCCTCTCTCTTATCAGGTCCTCGTAGTGGTAGACGGGCTTACCCGCCACACGGTCGGGGATCGAGTCCGCGTCCACCACTATCACTGCTTCGAGCCTGTCGAGGCTCGGCGCCACCGCCTCGAGGAGCTTGAGGAAGTCGCTGTGTACTATAACCACCTTGTCCCCCGCCTGGTTCATGATGTAGGCTATCTCCTTCGGGGCCAGCCTTATGTTAACAGGGTGCAGCACGGCACCCATCATAGGCACTGCGAAGTAGGCCTCGTAGTGCCAGTGGGTGTTCCAGTCCAGGGTCGCCACGCGGTCGAGCCTCTTCACACCGAGGCTCTCGAGGGCTGAGGCGAGCCTCTTCATTCGCTCAGCCGCCCTGGAGAATGTGTAACGCTCCACGCCCCGCCTAGTGCGGTATACTATCTCCCTCTCGGGGAAGATGCTCAGCGCCCTACGGTAGATGTAGTGGAGCGTTACATCGTACCCAGGCCGGTGCGGCACCCTCTCGGGGAGCCCCGCCAAGCCACGCACCCCTCCCAGGAGGAGCCGACGATAGACGTTGAACTGGCCCCACCACCGCCGCAGGCTACGTGGGAGAAAAGCATGCCCATTCTCCACAACCCACCCCCGACGGCTTAACCCTCCCCCAAGAGCCTCGCCACGGACACCCTGGGGAGGAGTGTTGCGTGTTGTAGACCTCACACGCAGCCTCGGCCCCTCGACTCGAGTCTACCCGGGCGACCCTCCCGTGCGCGTGAGGATTGTAGCCACGCTTGAGAAGGAGGGCTACCTGAACCGGGAGGTGTGCATGGGGGAGCACTCGGGCACCCATGTGGACGCGCCGGCACACATGGTGCCGGGCGGCGCCACGGTCGACTCGCTGCCGGTGGACCGGCTTGTGGCGCCCGCCCTGGTGCTAGACGTCTCCAACGCCTGCGGCCCAGTTACGTGGAGGGAGATAATGCTCGCCCTGCGCCGCCGGGCGGCCGAGCCGCCGGGACGGGGGTGGTACCTTATCCTCAAGACTGGCGGGGGATGCCGGAGCATAGCCGTGGACCTGGCCGAGGCCATGGTCAAGCTGGGCATGTACGGGCTCGGCGTCGACGCCCCGAGCCCGGACGAGGAGCCTTACCCTGTGCACAGGATACTCCTCAGCAACGGCCTGGCCATAGTAGAGGGGCTCGACGTGCCCAGCTGGCTCGACGGCCGCACGGTTACCCTTGTGGTGGCACCGTTGAAGATAGAAGGGGGAAGCGGGGCCCCCGCAAGGGTGCTCGCCATACTCGACGGCGGCGAGCTGGGGAAGAAACTGCTCCAGGCGGAGCGGGGCTAGCCCTCCCCCTTGGAGCCAGCCTCCCTCGGCAGCTCCAGCTTGAACGTGCAGTACTTGTCTCCGCTGGGCATGTGAGTGAGCCTCCTCACCACTATCTCTGCGTCTCGCGGTCCCAGCCTGGTGCCGTCCTCTAGCACCACTGCCACGCTGCGGCCGGTGAGGGCCTCCAACGCACCCGCCTTAGTAGCGGCACAAGCAACACAGGCAACAGGGTCGCGACCAGTAAACCGGTAGTGGGGGCACTTGGCGACCCTGAACGTGTTGTCAGAGACCACCTCGACCTCGAAGGGGAAGCCCGCGGCCGCGAACAGCTTGTAGCATAGCATCATCGCGTCGAGGGGGTCCCTCACCATGCCCCTGGGCAGTACCTCCTCCACAGCTTCCCTCATAGACGTCTTCACTATCCGGAACACAAGCACCGCCGCGGCCTTGGTGCCTACCACCTTCCTGAGCTCGTCGAGGGTGTGCTTGAAGAATGCCCGCTCCGCTATCTCCGCGTATATCCTCGCGGCCTCCTCGGCTCGGAGCTGAGCTTGCTGTCCAAGCTCCACGCTCCCACGCCAGTTTAACACTGTTGAAAAAGCGGGAGGGGTTAGAAGCGGGGCCCCGCCCGCCACATGGGAAGCTCCGCGGCGCAGGCGGCGGGAGCGAGATTACCCGCCCCCGCCCCTCCAGCGGTGCACGGCTGTGAGGAGGCTCTGCCCGGACAGCCGACCCTCACCCTAGACCGGGGATGCGGCCTCAGAGGCCGCGACCCGAGCCGGCAACAGGGGATGTGGACTGGCTGCAGCCTCTGATGGGCCGCCCCACCTCCGCCGCTGAGGCGGGGGGATGGGGAGGCGAGGGACAGCCGAACCCGCAGCCCCTTCTCCGCAGCGCCTGGAGGCTACCCGCCCGCTGCGGGTGGGAAGAAGGCGACGCGGTCGCCGTCGCGTAGAACCGTCTTCTCCCTCTCCAGCCACTCTATGTTCCTGCCGTTGACCAGTACACGCGGCTCGTCGCTGAGCCTGTCGCCCTGGACTAGCCTGCCCCGCAGCTTCGGGTACATCTCCTCGAGCCTGCGGGCGAGGTCGAGCACTGTGGCGCCTTCGGGGAGGTCGAGGGTAAGCTCCATGGTGCCGGCGGCCTGCTGGTACTCGGCGAAGAGGCGCACCGTCACGCGGGGCAAGGCCTCCGCCACCCCCCGCCCAGGGGTGGCGGGGTGGGCTCACATGTGTGTCGGGGGCTGCTCCTGCTCTTCTATGTACTCGCAGCTCCGCGGCACCAGGAGCAGCACCGGGCCGGCGTCGCTTGTGTCGACGCGGATGCCTGCTATGAGAGCCTCCTCGCCGTCCACGTCGAGGCGGAGCTTGTAGAACCTCGTGGTGCCCGCAAGCTCCCTGGCGTAGGCTAGGGCGGCGAGGCCCCAGTAGTGGTCTATCTCCACGTCGCCCACCAGGAGCCTGCCGTTGCGGACTGTGAGGCTGTCGACCTCGACCGCGGAGCCTGCTGAGAGCACCGCCTCCACGTTCTCGGGCCCGAAGGTTGCCATGAGGCAGCCCTCGGCAACCACTACTGGGACGGCGCCGTGCTCTGTCTCCAGTGCCGCGACCCCGATGCTGTAGAAGTGGCAGACTATCTGGCCACTGTCCGGGTCTATGGCGCCCCTCATCTGGAGCACTATGTCGAACACGTTGTAGGGCACGTCGAAGAACCTGTTGGGGTTAAGCCGGAGCCTGGCCATGACCCTGCACCTTCCACCTCCCGCACCGGCCCCTCCCGGGGGCCGCGGCGGCGGGCCCCTGCCCCG
>JAADFC010000119.1 GCA_013153105.1 Thermoproteota archaeon | reverse complement strand
CCTCTTCAAGCCGGACAGCAGCTACCACGCCCGCGGGACGGAGGGCAAGTACGTGATGAAGCCTCCGAGGCAGACCGCCACACTCTACGCCCGCCTCCTCATATACACGGGGTACCCGAGGTACAGGGAGATGCTCCCCTGGTTCATGAAGCCGCAGTGGGAGGAGGCCCTGTACCGGGGCCTCGTCAACTTCACATGGATATACGAGAGGTACGAGAGCGGCCTGAAGGGCAGCATAACGCAAGGCATGCTATTGATGCCCGGCAACTGGGGCAGGCTCGGGGAGACCTGGCGGGAGACCCTGGAGCGGGGCGTGGAGCCGGTGCAGCACCCGCTCAACCTCACGGAGGCGATGCTTCAGCTGGCGCAGATAGCCGAGCACTGCCAGAGGATACCCTTCCGCGACCCCCTCAGCCCCAGCCCCCGCGGGGCGCCGGCGAGGCTGGAGCGGCTAAACGTGTCGCTAGCCAGCCTCACCCCAGACTACATAGACGACCCCAGGCTGCTGCCCAAGGTGCGGGAGCGCTGGGAGAAGGTGAGGCCCCCAGACGTGTACCGGGCCTCGATAACGCTCGACACGCCCGTGTGGAGCCGTATGCGCGACTGGGAGCACGGGGTGACTGTGAGGGTGCTGGAGGGCATCAAGGGGCGCGCCGTGGTCGACGTGGACGGGGTTAACGTGACAGTCGAGCTGCTCTACAGGCTGCCCATAGTGCTGCCGCCCACGGGCACCCCGGTGCCGGTGGAGGCGCTGGTGAACGTCACCTTCCCCGACGGGAGCATGCCCCTGCACCCCAACTTCCCGATAGACGGTAGCGTGGGCCCCGACGGCGCCTGCTTCGGCGTCGCCAGGAAGAAGGTGGTATGCCTCAACGTGACCCTTGAGCTGCCCCCGCCGCCGAGGCTGGACAAGACCGTCTACATACCATTCAGGCCGCACAGCGCCTACGCCATACTCCCCGGCGACGTGGTGCTCATAGGCGGAGCCTGGTGGTACGATGATGACACGCTCACGCTGCAGTTCGAGATATACGGGGTGCCCCCCGCCGCCTACAGGTTTGAGGTGCTGGAGGGCGAGGCGGAGGTCGAAGTAGCCCACAGCACCAGGCTCCTGGTAGTGTTCCTCGACGTGTCCAGCGCGCCGGCCAGGGTGAGGATAGACCCGCTCAACCTAACCCTCTGCATCGGCTGCCCCCTCCCCCGGGCAAGCGCTAGCAGCAGCCTCGCCAGCTCCCCCGGCGACCGCAGCCGCGAGACCCCGGCCTCCACCAGCCTCGCGGGCAGGGACTCGTCCACCAGCAGCCGGGGGGCGGCGGGCCCAGCCTCCTCCCCCAGAGCCTCCACCAGCAGCCGCAGCAGCCGAGACCCGGGAGCCAGCTCCAGCAGCCCCGCCAGGCTGGAGGCCAGGACAGCCCTCCCCACAGGCCGCGGCCCCCACGCGTCCACGTCGAGGAGCACCCACGCCAGGTCGGTCACCAGCAGCGCCTCCCCCCGCCGCTCATCCACCAGCAGGGGCACCGCAGCCGTGGGATACGGCAGGCCAGCATCATCATACAGCAGCCGCACACTCCGCGGGTCCAGGACTACTGGCTCTGGCTGCTGCGGAGGCTGCATTTTCCTCCGGGCATAGCGGGGCTGGTACCCGGGGCCCTGCGGTGGTCTTCCGCCCGCCTGTGCCCCTGCGGGGTCCGCCTGGCCTCTTCCGGGTTGGAGGTGTTCTGCCGGGTTGAGGTGGGTTAAGGCTCACGGGCCTGCTTATACCGTGTTGAAGGTGTATCTTGAGCCTGGGGAGAGTGTGTACGCTGAGCCTGGTGCTATGCTTCTCGTGAGGGGCGACGTGGAGGTTGAGACGAGTAGTGGGGGCATCCTCTCGGGTTTGAAGAGGGCGTTGCTGGGTGGGGAGAGCTTCTGGATTAACCGGTTCACAGCGGGGCCTGGGGGTGGGGAGGTTTGGCTGGCTCCGGGTGTGCCTGGGGATGTTGAGGCTGTGGAGCTTTCGGGGGAGGCTTGGGTGGTGCAGGATACGGGGTACCTGGCGCACTATGGCGAGGTTGAGGTTTCGGCTTCGTGGCGTGGGCTGCGTGGGCTGCTGGCGGAGGGGGAGCTGTTCTGGTTGAAGGTTGAGGGGCGTGGTGTGGTGTGGGTTAGCGGGTATGGTGGGCTTGAGACTGTTGAGGTGCCGGCGGGCGAGTCTCTTGTTGTGGATAACATGCATCTGGTGGCTATGCCTGCGGACGTGGATTATTCTATAAGGAAGTTTGGTGGGTTGAAGAGCTTCATCTTCGGCGGCGAGGGGCTGGTGGTGGAGATCCGGGGTCCTGCTCGGGTTGTGGTTCAGACGCGGGTGCTGCCGCCGCTGGCGAGGCTGCTAGCGCGGTTCCTGCCCAGGCGGGACTAGCTGGGGTCGCGGCGGGGGGCTGCTGGGTCCACGGCTGCCAGAGCTGGGGTGGCGGCTGCCAGGCCCCCGTGGGCCACGGCTGGGGGGTCCAGGGCTGGCCTGTGGCTTGGGGCTGCTGGCTGGGTGGCGGGGGGCTCCACTGCTGCTGCTGCCAGGGCTGTGGCGGCTGCCAGGCTGGCGGCGGGGTCCAGGGCTGCTGCCACTGCTGCCCGGTGGGGGGGGGGGCGCCGAAGGCTGCCTGGTATGCGCGCCTGATGTCCTCGTCTACGAGGTGTAGGTAGACCTGTGTCACCTTTATGTCCCTGTGGCCAAGCAGCCTCTGCACCACGGGTAGGGGGACTCCGCGGCGTAGGGCTTCGGTGGCGAAGGTGTGGCGGAGCACGTGGGGCCGCACCTTCTCCGGCGGCAGGCCGGCGCGTTTTGCTAGGCTCTTGAGCCTCTTGTAGAGGCCGCTGTAGCTTATGCCGAGGAGGGGCTGGTCGGGGCTCCGGGGCGGGTTGGCGGCGAGGTGGAGTCTTAGGGCCTGGTCGGTGAGGGGGCCGTAGAGGACGATGCGCTCCTCGCCGTACTTGGCGTTTCTCACTCTTATCACGCGCCGCTCCATGTCTATGTCGCGGAGGGTGAGGCTGACCGCCTCCTGGGCTCGGAGCCCGGTCTCGAAGAGTAGGGCTACTATGAGGAGGTCGAGGGTGTCCCTGGCCGCGTTGAGGAGCCTCTCCACCTCCTCGGGCTTCAGGGCGTCGGGGCTCCTGGGCCGGGGCTTCCGGACCACGGGCACCTTCACGGGGAGCCCCAGCCACTCGGTGAACCCCCGGAGGAAGAGGGTGTAGTAGTGGAGGGTGGCCTGCCTGCCCCTCCGGTCGCCGCCGCGGGGGCGGCGGAGGCCGTGGAGGAGCCTCTCGTACACCCATGCTGCGACGTCGCTGTCGTCCACGGTTTTCAGGGTCTTCCCCCTCTCGTGGATGAATGCTATGAAGTCGCGTAGCGCGGCGGCGTAGGCTTTGACCGTCTTAGGGCTCGCGCCCGCCGCTGCTAGTGCTGCGAGGAAGGCCTCGACCGCGGCCTCGTCCCCCCTCTCGAGCACGCCCGGAGGCGGGGGTGGGAGGTCGAAGCGCACCATGCCCGGGGGCCCCTTGCAGGGGCTGGGCCCGGGGGCGGGGCTGGCTGGTTGGGGGCTGGTGCTACCCGGGTGCTACCCCGGCTGCTCCTCCTCGCTGGCGGGCCTCGCGGGCTGCTGGAGGGGCCTGGCTGCTATCCTCGCGGGCTCGCAGCCGGTGGCGGCTGCGAGCTTCGCGGCTGCGGCGTCGGCGGCGTTGGAGCCGGGCTCCTGGGCTACTATGAGGGCGGGGTTGTAGGGGTCGACGCTCGCGGCGAGG
>JAADFC010000101.1 GCA_013153105.1 Thermoproteota archaeon | reverse complement strand
GACCTCCTCCCCGAGCCCCTGGGGCTCCTCCGCAACCCCACCGCCTCCCGGAAGACTAGGGAGATACTCGAGGAGATGGGGGCCACCCTGCTGCTCGGCGAGCCCGTCGTCAAGGTGGAGCCGCGGGGCGTCACCCTGAAGAGCGGCAGGCGCGTAGAAGCAGACGTCGTCGTCTGGAGCGCAGGGTTCAGGGGCCCAGGCATCGAGGCCCCCAAGGAGGCGCTGGCCAGGGGAGGCTTCCTACAGGTCGACGAGAACCTCCGCGTACCCGGGCTGGGAGGGCGCGTCCTAGCAGCGGGCGACGCCGCCGCGATAGCGGACGCGAGGGGCTGCACCGCCCTAAAAATGGCGAGGGAAGCCATCCGCAGCGGCGCAGCCGCAGCCGCCAACGTGGCAGCAATGCTCGACGGCGGGAGCCTCGAAGCCTACCGCCCCAGGCTCAGCACCTGCGCCATACAGGCCGGCCTCAGCCTCGGCCCCAAGCGGGGCCTCCTACTGCTAGGCCGCGCAGTCGCAGTGGAGAGCATGATACCCCACTACTACCACGAGCACCTCCGCCGAGCCTACCAGAAGCTCCTAGCAACCGCGGGAGGCTAGTCGAAGTCCCAGATGGTGCGCCCCTTATAGAAGAGCATCACATAGCCGCAGCGGCGGCAGATGAACAGCTTCACCTTATGCGCCGTAAACCCCCACTTGCTATCAATCTTCCCCTCCTCAACATCGAACTCCGTGCCGCCACAGACCGGACACCGCAGCGTGGGCCGATCCCCAGGGCTAGCCACGGGCCCGCGCCTCCAGAGGGGAAAGGGGCGCCGGGGGGTCTAAGGCTGGCCCCCTAGGCGGCGTATCCATTCCGCGTAATCCCTATCGCTGCCTGCGATGTGCCTGGCTACCCATTCTGCGAGGAAGTCTATCACCTCGAGGGTTAGCGTAGTCTCGCCCAGCGCCTCTCGTTCGCGGAGCTCGCGGACTTTCTCGATGAACCAGCGGTGCTGGCGGCGGTGCTCCTCTGCTCTGGGGTAGCCGTGGCGTTCGAAGAAGCGCTCCTCGCTCCTGAAGTGGAGCCTGCTGTACTCCTCTAGGAAGCTGAGGGCTCCGCGGAGCAGTGGGCCGGGCTCGCCGAGGAGGAGGCCTTGGTAGAGCCTGTTGAGCGTGTTGACTAGCTGCCGGTGCTGGAGGTCGATGCCTTTTATGCCTAGCTCGAGCTGGGGACCCCAGTCTACTATGGTTTCGCGGAGCCTTGCGACTGCTATGCGGGCCTCGCCCTCCAGCTGCTCTAGGGTCTTTACGGCCTCGGAGCCGCGGAGGAACCTGCCCTGGTGGAGTAGCTCGGCGAAGGTTATCTTGCCCCTGTAGGCTATCAGCTCGGCCCGGGTCCTGGCGTCTGGGGCTTCTACTATGATGAGGTGTGGCTTGTCGCCTAGCTTCTCGAGTAGGCTGCGGAGCCAGCCCCGGTGGAGCCTCTCGTCTCTCCTCTCGTAGCCTAGGGTGGCGCGTATGAGGGCGGCTAGCCTCTCTTCTCCGAGGCTGGTGCCGGGGAGCTGGGGGGCCGCCTCTTATATGCCATACGCCCGCCCGGGGATGGGGTGCACCCTGGTCGCCTCGCCCGCCTCGGCTAGGTCGCGGAGCGTGTACGTGTTGGGCGGCTTCTCGCCCTCGACCTCCCTGGCGTAGACTATGGTTTCTATGCGCCTGGCCCTCCTGGCCATAGGTGTCTGGCGCAGTTTGGCCTCGAGTCTGGCGTGGAGCCTCTCCAGCTCTCTGGGCGTGAGCCTGCTCCACTTGGCTTCTAGCCCGTAGAGGGTGCCGTCTGCTGTTACTATTACGCCGTCTATCTCTATGCCCTTGTGGATGTAGGCTCCCGCCTCGAGGGGCTCCTCGCCCCTTGCCTGGAGCCTGTGGAGGAGATCCCGGAGCGCCTCCGCCTCCCAGGCTTGGGCTGCGAGTGTCTCCGCCTCCCTGAGGGCGGAGGTGTAGGCTTGCCTGTTGAGGCCTCGTTCGAGGAGGTGGAGCCTGGGGGCTATCAGCCTGAACCATGCCTGGAAGAAGTTGTCGCAGACCCTGTAGAGGTGTCTGCTCGTCTCGAGGATGCGCTGCCTGCACACGAGGTCCATGGACTCGAGCACCTGGATGTACCTTGGCAGCGAGGTTGGGGGCAGCCCGGTGGCGGCCGCGATGTCTCCGAGGCGCCTGCCTCCCCGGGCGAGCGCCTCCAGTATAGCCATGTACCTGTCCGGCTCGCGGACCTCAGCCTCCAGGACGCGGCGGGGCTCCTCCTGCAGCGGCGCCCCCGGGGCGAAGAGTAGCCGCCAGAGGTTCCCCTCGACCCCCTCGCCGGGGCTGAGGAGGCTGAGGTAGTAGGGGGTGCCGCCGAAGAGGGCGTAGAGCCTGAAGGCCTCCACGCTGCTGGGGGCGCCGCGGAGCATGGGGTAGGCCTCCCTGAACCCGAGCGGCCTCAGCCTCAGGGTGAGCCTGGCCCGGCCGTAGAGGGGGGAGCCGCCGTGGAGGGCGGCCCGCTCTATCATCCCGACAGCGCTGCCGGAGAGGACTAGCATGCTCGGGGTGGGGCAGCCGGAGAGGCGGCGGTCCCAGGCCTCCTGTAGCAGCTGCGGCAGCCCCGCCGCGGCGAGCCGCTGGAACTCGTCGAAGACTATGACCCGCCTCGAGCTGCAGAAGAGAGCCGCGAGAGTCTTGACCAGGTCGCGGAGGCTCGAGAGCCTCGGGGGGAAGCCGAGCTGCTCCCCCAGCTGCTCCTCGAGGTCCCTTAGGGCGGGCTGGGGGTCGGAGAAGTTGGCGACTAGGTAGATGGTGTCGAGGCCCCGAAGCGCCGCCCAGCCGGTTACGAGGAAGGTTTTGCCTACCCTCCTCCTCCCGTAGACGACGGCGAGCACCGGCTGCCCGGCCTCCCAGGCGGCGTCGAGCGCCTCCAGCTCCTGCTCCCGGTCCACCAGGATGGGCTGCCCCGCCAACACCAGCCCTATACTCCCGAGTATAATTCTCTAGGGTATAATTCTCTGCCGCTGGGGCCCACAGGTAAACCACCCCCGCAGCCGCGGTGCGGGGGCGGGGGCTGCGCCTTGGAGTGCCGGTGCGAGGGGCTCCAGGGCCTGGTTAGGGTGGAGGAGCCCGCGGCCCGGCTGGGGGTGGCGGTGGCGTACAGCCTGGCGTGGGGCGAGCCGGTCTCCAGGCTCTCGGGTGAGAGGCTGAGGGTGGAGGAGGAGAGGCTCCTGGAGGAGCTTCGGTCGAGGTACACGCTGGAGGCGCTGAGGGGGGACCCGCTGGTGAGGGCCTACCGGGACTTCTACTGGAGGATAGGCGTCGACCCGACCAAGACGAGGCCGAGCAGCGAGGCGCTGGTGCGCCGGGCGCTGCGGGGCAGGTGGCCCAGGGTCAACCCGGTGGTGGACGCGGGGAACATAGCCTCCGCCAGGACCATGGTGCCCATAGGCCTCTACGACGCCGACCGGTTCACCCCGCCGCTCCGCCTCACCCTCGCCAGGGGCGGGGAGCTGTTCGAGCCCATCGGCGGCGAGCCCGAGGAGCTGCGGGCCGGGGTGCCGGTGCTCGTCGACGCCGAGGGGAGGGTGCTCCACCTCTTCCCCCACCGGGATAGCAGGCTCACCATGGTCCGGCCTGAGACCAGGTGCATCCTCATCCTAGCCGCGGGGGTGCCGGGGGTGCCCCGGGAGAGGCTCGCCGAGGCGGTCGGGGAGGTGAAGCGGCTCCTGGGGCTCCTCGGCTGGGAGAGCTGCCGGGAGACCCTCCACTCCCCCTAGCC
>JAADFC010000117.1 GCA_013153105.1 Thermoproteota archaeon | reverse complement strand
CACGGCCTCGTAGAGGGGGCTCCTGTCTACGAGCAGCTCCTCGAGCCGGTCCAGCGCCCGGTACACCCTGGCTAGTGCCTGGGCGAACCTGGGGTCCTCCCGGAGCGTGCTCGCGAACACAGTGACGACGGGGTGGCCGCCGGCGGCGACTATCTCCCAGACCCCCCTCGCGAGGAGGCTCTGGGGGGCGCTGTGGAGGGTGCGGAGGTGGTGGAAAGCGTTCCTCGTAGCCAGTACGGGCTTCCACCCGGACGCGGCCAGGCTAAGCTTAACCATGAACGGCGTGAACAGGGGGCCGGCCTCGTCCGCCTCGCTGAGCTCAGCGAAGACAGCGTCAACCAGGCCGCGGGCCATGTAGACTATCCTGGTCCCCCTCCCGCTCCAGCCGCCTGGGTGGCTGTTGTAGAGGAGCAGCCCCCCGCGGGAGTGGACCTCCCTCGCTATAGCCTCCACCGCCTCCACGTGGACCCGCAGCCTCCACTCCCACGCCTCCCGGTACTCCGCCTCGCACGCCCCGCACCGGCCGGCGGGCAGCTCGAGCCCGGTCTCCCTGCGGAACCTCTCCCTGCACCACCTGCAGAAGCACGCCCTACCCGGGTCGGGCATGTAGCGGAAGCTGTCCAGCAGCACCCCCGACGCGTGGGGCGCCGCGTCCAGCGCCTCCCCCGCCTCCGGCGCCAGGTAGAGGCGGAGCGCGGGGCTGTTGGGGCAGACCAGCGGCCAGAGCGGCTTGCCCCTCCAGCGGCGCGGGTTGTGGTCCAGGGTCCGGGGCGACCCGTCCGGCCCCCTCTGGACCCAGTCCGGGTGCCTCTCCGCCAGGTAGGGGTTCGAGGTGTGGCTCGTCATGACTATGAGCCGGAGCCCCCGGGCGGCCGCCTCGGCGTCTAGCTCCTCGAGCCTCAGGCTGCCCGGGTGCCTGGGGTAGAGGCGGCTCTCGTAGAGGCTCCTCCCCCACGCGTCCCTCGCGAAGACTATCAGGGTGTTGGCCGCGACGCTCTCCGCGAAGCCGGCCGCGTCCCCGGCGGCGAGGCCGCGGGAGTAGAAGGGGTAGGGCTCCTCGACGTTGAGCTGGACCCCACGGATTAGCCTCGGCAGCTGCGGTCTAGGCTTCAAGGCCTGCTACGCCACTCTCTAACGGTAGGCCCCCAGGGGAGCCTGGGCCCGCCTTAAACGCAGCCCCGCGCCCGCGGCTGCACCGTAACCTTGCGGGCTACGGCTCCTTAGCCTGCGCCTCCTACGGCGCGGCGGCGTGGGCGGCCCCCAGCTGATTAATACGTTCAAGCGTGTCGAATCCCGGGTGTCCCAAGGAGGCGAGGAGGGTGGCCCGGCGCCGCGACGGGATAACGAGGAGGGACTTCCTCAAGCTCTCAGTCACGATAGCGGCCGCGGCCGCGGCGGCGCCCGTGGCGAGGATGGCGGCGCCCGCGGACAGCGGGGGCGAGGGCAGGGTCTACTACGAGTTCTGGTACCTCGAGGACCCCGAGACCATAGCCTACTATGAGGCGCTGGGGCTGGTCCTCGAGCACAATGGGAGGAAGTGCCTGGCGAACCCCCTCCTGCCCGACCGCTGTCTCGCCTACACGGTTCCAGCCGAGAGGGACAGGTGGCCCATCAAGCCGCCCGGCGCCTCGAAGGACTTCTTCAGCCGCTGCATCCGCTGCGGCCTCTGCTACTTCGCCTGCAGCCTCGCCGGCTACCACGCTATACGCCTCGCGGGCCTCGGCGACGGCGGGCTCCGGATGCTCGGCACCCCCGTCGTGGACGATATGAGGAACCACCCGTGCACTCTCTGTATGGAGTGCACCAGGGTCTGCCCCACCGGCGCCCTGGAGGAGGTGCTGGAGGAGGCGCGTGAGAGGGCGGCTGTGAGGGCGGAGCAGGCCGGGGGCAACGTGACGGAGGCGCGGGAGCAGGATATCGAGCTCCTCGTGCTGGACCGGGAGATACTGGAGAAGACCCGTATGGGCATCGCCTTGATAGACCCCGACCTCTGCCTCGCCTGGAACAGCGGCGACTGCAAGAGCTGCGCCAGCGCCTGCCCCTTCGGCGCGGTGGTCTTCAAGTTCACCTTCAACCCCTGGGGCGTCCACACGGAGGTCAAGCCGGAGTACTGCGTGGGCTGCGGCAAGTGCGTACACGCCTGCCCCGTGGGCGGCGCGGCTATACACGTGCTGCCCGAGGATGAGTACTGGCGCCGCGTGAAGAACTACAAGAACACCGGGATGAGCTACTGGGACTACCTCAAGCTGATACTGAGGGTCGAGGATGAGGACCCCGCGACGGCTACGATACGGTCGCAGGTGAACGTGGAGTACGTGCAGAAGATACGCGGCGTCGAGGAGGAGAAGATAGTCACCGAGCTGAAGGGGGCCGGCGGGGGCCAGGCCTAGCCCTACACCCGGCCGCTTTCAAGGCCGTGCAGCCGGTGCCTGCGCGTGTTGAAGGGCGTGGAGAGGGGTGAGCTTGTCGTGGAGGTGAAGAGGCACACGCACCGTGTGATTCCTAGGAGCAGGCTGGGCCGCAGGGTGTGGCTCATCATACGCGGCGTCCCGCCCAGGGGCAAGTACACCTACGCGAGGAGGCTGCTCCAACTCACTATACTGCTGCTCTTCGCGTTCCAGACAGTCTACACGGGGAGGATTATCATCGGCAGCCTGGCGAGCAGCAGGATACTAGACGTTATACCCATGATGGACGCGTGGGCGTGGACCGAGCACACGGTCGCCACCGCGGCCACGGGTGGGCCTACGCTCGAGTCGGTGCTCGCGGTCGCGGTTGTAGCGGTGCTCTACCTGGTGCTGCTGGGCCGCTTCTTCTGCGGCTGGGTGTGCCCGATGGACCTCGTGTTCAGCCTGTTCGAGAGGAAGGTCTCTAGCATGAGGATGCCGCCCCTGACGAGGCCGCACCGGGCGGGTAGGCTCGAGAGGCTTGCGCCGCTGGCCGCCATGGCTGTCTACCTCGCGTTGGGCGTGGCGCTGGGGCAGCCGTTCTTCACCAGCGTCTCCCCGGTGAAGGCCTCGACTGAGCTTGCAGAGGTGCTGGTGGGTGTCGTCTACAACATACCGGGCGCGACTATAGGCTTGGCTATGGCGTGGCTGCAGCTGGTTGCTGTGGCGGTTGCTGTGAACGTCGTGGCTGAGTACGTGTTCGGGGTGAAGAGGTTCTGGTGCAGGTTCGTCTGCCCGATAGGCAACCTGTACGGCCATGTGGGGAACCGGCATAGCCTGCTGAGCGTCCACGTGGTCCGGCCGGAGCGCTGCCTCGGCTGCAACATATGCAGCATGGCGTGCCCGATGAGCATCGACCTGCTGGAGTACATCAGGGAGGGGAGGAGCGTCACCGACTACCGCTGCTTCCGCTGCGGCCGCTGCGTCGAGGTCTGCCCCCACCACGTCTTGAGCCTGGGCTTCGGCCTGCCCAGGCGCCGGTAAGCCTCTCACCCCCACCCCCAGGGGCTGCGCGGGCTCCGTCTCCTAGGATTCCGCGGTGCCGCGCTGGGGGCTGCGGTGGCTGCTGCTGGCGCTGCTGGAGATGCTCCACGTCGCCGGCTGGAGCGCCTACTACGCTGTCACCAGGCTCGTCTACGCGGGGGACGAGGGTTTCCTCTACGCCCTCTCAGCCGCCGAGACGCTGCCGGCGGCCGCGGCTGGGCTGGGGGCGCTGCTGGCGGAGAGGAGGGGCTACCGGGCCGCCGTGGGGCTAGGGGTGGCTGAGGGCGCCGCGCTGGCGGCGGCGGGGCTGCTCGTCGACAGTAGGCCCGGCCTCTGGGCGGCGGCGCT
>JAADFC010000082.1 GCA_013153105.1 Thermoproteota archaeon | reverse complement strand
TGTACTCGCCGCCCCTGAGCAGGGCGGAGAGGACTAGAACCTCGGACTCGCTGAGGTCGTAACACATTTTCACAAGGATGAGAGGGTCTTTTCCAGCCATATTCCCACACTCACAAAACAGCTGAGGCTACACTTTTAAAAGAATATACAGTCTATTCGCTAGGAGAGGAGAGGAATGGTGAAAGAAGGAAAAAGAAGAAACTGGGAGGGCTAGCGTCTGGGGCGGAGTTTTATGGTGCCGTTCCTCCGTTCTATGAGGCCCATCGCCTCTAGGGCGTGGAGGGCCTCCTCGGCGTCGGGGCTCCAGTAGCCGCCGCCTGGGCGGGGGTAGAGGCGCATCACCACCCGGACCCGGCTCCCGGGCCCGTAGCGGCGCCAGACGTGGAGCAGCAGCTGGCCCAGCTCCGCCTCGCCCCCCAGCTCCCGCAGCGCCTCCAGCAGCGCAGCCCTCAGCCCCACGTAGCGGGGGAGGCCCCCCGCAGCCCCGGCAGCCCCAGCCGCCGCAGCCATGGCTACCAGACCCCGGGCCCGGAAGCGGTATGGGGCGATGGTGTTACCGTATAGTGGATAGGGCGGCCCTCCTGGGGGGCTGCGGGGGCTACCCGGGTAGCACCCTTCGGCCCCGCTAGTCCCAGAGGAGGCTAACCACAAGCCGCAGCTGGTCCTCGAGCCCCTCGAGGATGGCGTGGAGCCTCTCCTCGGCCCAGGAGTCCCAGGGCAGGGGCTGCTTCGGGGTGGTCGGGTCGAGGAGGCTGAGCGCCTCCGCTGCCCCGAGGGTGTAGGCCGCCGCTATAGTGGCCGCAACCAGGAGCGCGGCCCCCGCGAGGGCGGCGCGGCGCCAGCCGGTTCCGCGTATGAGCAGGCTCTCCGCGGCCACCCTAAGGGTGGCGACGGCGAGCCACGCGGCTGCCGCGGCGGCTGCGAGTATCGCAACCCTCTCCGCGGCTGTCAGGGTGCCGGCGAGCCGGACCAGGGGCTCCGCCACCGCCACGCCCGCAGCCAGGGCTGCGGCGGCCTCGAGGGGGAGGAGGCTGAGGTAGAGGAGCCTGGAGAGCAGCGTGTGGCTCCAGTCTCTGCCCCGCAGGGCCTGCAGCCACTCCCTCCTAGCCTCCCGCCGTAGCCTCTCGGCGAGCAGCCTCGGGGGGAGGAGCAGCCCCTCAAGCTGCCCCGCGGCGGCGTCGGAGAGCCTGAGCATGGCTAGCAGCGCGGCGCCTGCGACGAGCATCCTGCCCGCCACCGTGGAGCCGAGGGCGCGCCACGGCTCCGCCAGCGTCGGCGGCAGCCCCTCCGGGGGCGTGGACAGCACGGCTATGAGGGCCAGGGCAGCCTTCGAGGCCAGCGCCGCAGCCGCGGCGGCAGCGGCGGGGATGGGGAGCCACGCGGCAACAGCCCTGGAGGCGCTGGCCTCGGCCACCCTCTCCCCGAGGCGGAGGGAGGCCCAGTAGAGGGGCCCCGAGGCTACTAGGAGGATGAGGGCTGGGATGGGGTCCTGGTAGCCCGCCGCGAGCCCCACACCCGCCAGCACCCAGGCGGCCATGGGGTAGCCGAGCTGCACCAGCAGCGCCGCAGCCGCGGCCAGGAGGGCCCCGGAGACGCCGGGGCTGACGCCCAGCCCCCGGGAGATTATCGCCAGGGGCGCCTGCCACGAGTAGACGGCCGCGAGCACCGTGAGGAGCGTGGCGCCCGCCGCGGCGGCCATGCGGAGGGCGTCGCGGCTCACCTCCGCTGCTCACCCCGCAGCACAGCCTCGAGCTGGAGGAGGAGCCGGTAGGCCTCCGCCACCTCCTCCTCCCGGTCGCCTATCACCTCCACCCTGTACAGCCCCAGCTCTGTGGCGTGCTCCGCGAAGCCCCTCAGCCTCCGGGCCGTGGTGGCCCTGGTCTCCTCGAGCCTCTCCGGCCTCCCCGAGGCCCTGTTGTAGACTCTTATACCGCCCGCGCTGACGATGTCGACCTGCAGGGGCCTCACTATGAGCAGCGGGTTCCTCCGCTGCATCTCCACGAGCTCCTCCAGCAGCCCCGCCGCCTCCTCGCTCGGCGCCACGCCGTCCTTGATGTAGGAGTCCAAGGTGCTCCAGACCAGGTGGGAGTCCACTATCCTGTAGCTCCTCGGGTGCCTCCTCTCCACGAGCATCCCAGCCAGCTTCACTGCCTCCGGAGGCGCCCCGAGCCCGCCGCGGGCGACGCGGCGTATGAGGTGCATTGTCTCCGGGTCATCCAGCCTCCTCCACGCCTCGAGCGCCTCCTCCTCGCCCCTCTGCAGCAGCGCGGGGGGCGGAATCTCGAGCCTGCACCTCCCGGAGCCGTGGCCCATAACGCATACTATCCCGTCGCGGGCCAGGAGGGCCATCAGCCTGGCGTATATCGAGTTGTAGGCCTCCACCACCCTGTGGAGGTAGACCTCGCTGAACATGTAGAATCTGGCGAGGAGGAACGCCTCCACCGCGCTCACACCCTTGTCGAGAACCGCTATGGTGCACTCGTGCCCCCTCACCTCCCTCGCCATGGGGACCGCCAGCAGCACGCGGACCAGCCTGTCCACGTCGAAGACGCCGTAGCGTACGCCGGCGTAGAGGCTGTCCCTTATCAGGTAGTCCATCCTGTCCACGTCGAGCCCCTTGGCTATGAGCTGGTGTAGTATTGAGGAGGCGCAGTCGCTGAGGCTCCCGCCGGGCCGCTCGCCGCCCCGCAGGATGAGCGCGAGGTCCTCGTATACGGTGGCCATGAAGACCGGCGTGACACCCGCCTCCTCCGCCGCCTCAGCAACGTGGGGCAGGAGGCTCTCGGTATAGGCCTCGTGCTCCTTCTCCCTGGGAAGCTCGTCGAAGCCCTCGGGGCTGTAGAGGAGCCTCGCGTCCCGCAGCGCGTCCTCGCTGGAGTGGCTGAAGGGCATGTGGCCCACATCGTGCACCAGGGCGGCTAGCTGGAAGACCTCGCTGGCGTCGAGGAGGAGGGACGCTATCCGGTCCCCCACCCTCCCGTAGTAGCTCCTCGTGTTGGAGGCGACGAAGCCTAGCACCTCCCGGGCCAGGTGGGCCGCGCCGAGGCTGTGGTTGAACCTGGAGTGCTCCATGCCATGGTAGACTAGGTAGGCGAAGCCCGTCTGCCTTATCCAGCGGAGCCTCTGGACTATCCAGGAGTCAACCACCCTGGCGGGGCCCCTGCAGAGGTCGACGTAGCCGTGGACGGGGTCCTTGAAGCTCTTCACGGCCTCGCAGACCGTGTACCTGGCCAAGGCGACGGTCACCCCCCGGCCCTTCTCGCCGACATCTCCTCCGCCGCGTAGCCGGCGGCGAGGAGCGCCGCCACGTAGCCTGCTGCGACGCCAAACACTGTTGAGGCCAGCTCGTCGCCCGCCAGGCTGGGCACCGTGTACGCCGCCAGGGCAGCGGCGGCGGCGAGCCGCAGGGGGGCGGTGCGGAGCCCCAGCCGCCTGGCGAGGAGGTACTCCATGAACAGCGTCGCGGCCGCGGCGGCGGCGTAGGCGCCCCGGAGGACGAGAGGCATCCCGGCGTCCAGCCTGAAGCCCTCATACGCCCACACGGCCGAGGCGGCGAGGAGCACGGTCGACGCGAGCACATACCTCATCTCACGGTCGGAGGCAGCTAGGAGGGCGAGGTAGAAGGGGGCCAGCGCCAGCCTCGACAGTGGCCACACAGGCGCCACCACGCCCACGGTGGCGGCGGCGAACAATGCCCCAGGGGGCTCCCCGCAGCAGCCTCCGCCCCGGAGAAGCCTGAGGCCCAGGGCGAGAGAGTAGGCGGCGGCCGCCAGCGCCGAGCCGCCCA
>JAADFC010000004.1 GCA_013153105.1 Thermoproteota archaeon | reverse complement strand
CTGGAACGGGTTTGCGGCCTCGGAGGGTGTCGTGACCAGGGTCAGGCTGCCCGGGAGCCCCTGGGTGCGGGTGGACCACGCGCTGGAGCGGGGCGCGCGTGTGTCGGCGAGGTATGACACGCTGCTGGCGAAGGTGATAGCCTATGGGTGGAACCGGCTGGAGGCTGTTGAGAGGCTCGAGGCCGCCCTGAGGGACATGGTTGTCGGGGGCGTGGAGACCAACCTGGACCTCCTCCGGGCCGTCGTCGGCAGCGGCTGGTTCCGCAGCGGCAGCTACGACACGTGGACGCTCGAGGAGCGTCTCCCCGAGCTGCTGGAGGCCGCGGGGGAGGCTAGGGCCCTGGCGGCCGAGGCTGCGAGGGCGTTGCCCCTAACCCCCGCTGCCCCGGGCGGCGCCGCTGCCGCGGGAGCGGTGGCGTGGCATGGCTGGCCGAGGAGGTACTGGGCGCCCCCGGCTGGCGCGCGTTGAACGCGTCTCCGGCGACACCTTCCTCCTAGTCTTCGAGTGGCCGGGCGGCGGTAGGAGGGAGGTCCTGGTAAGGAGCGTCGACGGTATACTCGAGACGCCCTGGGGCAGCTACAGCATTGACGACCTGCTGGCCCGCCAGCGGCCCGGCGGCGGGGGAGGCGCTGCGGCGGGGGGTGCCTGGCTGGTCGAGGTGAGGGGCGGCGAGGTCGTGGCGCGCCTCCCGGTGAGGGTTGTAGAGGTCCACCGTAGGCCCGGGGAGAGGGTTGCTGCGGGGGAGACTGTGGTTGTGGTCGAGACTATGAAGATGCTCAACGAGGTCCCCGCGCCCTGCGGCGGGAGGCTCGTCTGGGTGGCCGAGCCGGGCCCCGTGGCCGCGGGGAGGCCCCTCCTGCGGGTGGAGTGCAGCGGCGGTGGGGAGCCTTGACCGTCGACGTTGGGGAGCTGAGGAGGAGGCTCCGGGAGAGGAGCCCGGAGCGGGTGAAGAGGCAGAGGGAGCGGGGTAAGCTGCTGGCGTGGGAGCGGCTGGAGAGGCTCCTGGACCCGGGGAGCTTCCGTGAGCTGATGCAGCTCGCCCGCAGCCCGGTGGCGGGGGCCGAGTGGGGCGACGGCGTGGTAGCGGGCTACGGGAGGATAGGCGGCAGGCCCGTCTACGTGTTCGCGCAGGACTTCACCGTGGCGGGCGGGAGTATAAGCGTGATGCACGGCGAGAAGATAGCGAGGACTATTGAGATGGCTGTGAAGACGGGGGTGCCGGTCATAGGGCTATGGGACTCGGGCGGGGCTAGGATACAGGAGGGTGTCGCGGGCCTCCACGGCGTCGCGAGGATGCTCGCTGCCACCGTCCACGCGAGCGGCGTGGTGCCCCAGGTCGCGGTGATGCTGGGCCCCAGCGCCGGGGGGGCGGCGTACGCGCCGGCGCTGATGGACTTCGTGGTCGCTGTTGAGGGTATAAGCTACATGTTCATAACGGGGCCCGACGTGGTTAGGGAGGTTACTGGCGAGGAGACCAGCTTCGAGGAGCTGGGCGGCGCCAGGGTACACGCTAGCGTGAGTGGCGTGGCCCACTTCCTCGTGTCGAGCGAGGAGGAGGCCTTCGAGACTGTTAGGAGGCTCCTCGGCTACCTGCCCGACAACTGTGAGGCTCCGCTCCCCATAGTGGAGACGGGCGACCCGCCGGAGCGGAGGAGCGACGCGGCGGGGGGCGTGGTGCCGGAGGACCCCGGCAGGCCCTACGATGTGAGGCTCGTCATTGAGGACGTGTTTGACAGGGGGAGCTTCCTGGAGGTGCAGCCGCTCTGGGGGCAGAGTATTGTCACGGGGTTCGCGAGGCTTGGAGGCATACCGGTCTGCGTGGTTGCCAGCCAGCCTCTGGTGGCGAGCGGGGCTATAGACGTGAACGCCTCGGTTAAGGCTGCCAGGTTTATCAGGTTCTGCGACGCGTTCGGCCTGCCCATAGTCATGCTGGTCGACGTGCCCGGCTACATGCCCGGCGTCGACCAGGAGCATGGCGGGATAATAAGGCACGGCGCGAAGATGATATACGCCTACGCGGAGGCCACGGTGCCCAAGGTGACCGTGGTGCTGAGGAAGGCCTACGGTGGGGCCTACATAGCTATGGGGAGCAGGGGTCTGGGCGCAGACATTGTGTACGCGTGGCCCACCGCGGAGATAGCGGTGCTGGGCGCCAGGGCGGCGGTGAGGATACTCCACCGTAGGAGGCTCCGGGAGGCCGGGGACCCGGAGGAGCTGGCGAGAAGGCTGGAGGAGGAGTACCGGAGGGAGATGCTGAACCCCCTCCGCGCCGCCGAGCTGGGGCTAGTGGACGAGGTAATCGAGCCCGGGGAGACTAGGGAGAGGCTCTACAACGCCGTGAAGATGCTGCTGCCGAAGAGGGAGCAGAGGCCACCAAGAAAGCATGGGAACATCCCGCTCTAGGGCTTCAGCTTCTTCTCCTCCAGGTTCTCCCGGTACCAGTCGAGGGTTATCCTCCTAGTGGCCTCTCTTACCAGCATGCTGGCCGCCACAGCGTCCCTTAGGTCGAGGAGCTCGACCGGGCTGTGGATGTACCTGGTGGGCACCGCGACCACCGCCGCGGGGACGCCGCGGCCGGTTAGTGCTATCGCCGTCGCGTCCGTGGTTCCGCCGGGCAGCACTGCGAGCTGGTAGGGTATGCCTAGGCTCTCGGCGGTCTCGCGCAGCAGCCTTAGGAGCTTGGGGCTTGCTATCAGCCCGCTGGCGCTCCTCCCGTCTGCTACCTTGAGCACGGGGCCCTTGCCCAGCTCCGCCACCCAGTCCTGCCTCGGGGTATCGGGCACGTCGCTTATCGCGGTGACATCCACAGCTATCGCGGCATCGGGCTGGAGCTGCTGCGCGGCCACCCTGGCCCCCTTGAGGCCCACCTCCTCCTGCACCGCCACGACCAGGGTTACCGTGGCGTCGCCCGGGTCTATCTCGCGGAACGCCTTTACCAGAACCGCTACACCGACGCGGTCGTCGAAGGATTTCCCGGTGACCCTGGCGCCTAGCAGCCTCACCGCCTCGCGGTCCAGGTCGACGGGGGAGCCCACCTCGACCCCCGCCTCCAGCGCTTCCTCCCTGCTCGACGCGCCTATGTCGACGAACAGTTTGTCGAGGGGTATCACCTTGTCGCGCTCCTCCTGCCTGAGGAGGTGGGGCGGCTTCACCCCTATAACGCCGCGGATGAGCTTGCCGTCCCTGGTCCTCACCCGGACACGCTGCCCTGGGAGGACGCGCTCGCTCCAGCCGCCGACCGGGGATAGGTAGAGGAAGCCCCGCTCGTCTATGTACCTTACGAAGAAGCCTATCTCGTCCATGTGGGCGTCCCAGAGCACGTGGGGCGAGCCTCTGCCGCCCCTTTTCACGGCTACCACGTTGCCGAACCTGTCCACCCTAAGCTCGTCCGCCGCCTCCCGGAGGAGGTCGACCACGAGGCCTCGTATCTCGTCCTCGTAGCCGGAGACGCCGAAGCTGTCGGCGAGCCTCTTCAGGAGGCTGAAGAACTCCTCGAGCTCCGCCTCGCCGGGGTTGAAGCCGGCCAAGCCCCTCTACCCCCGGGGCTGGGGAGGGGCCGCGCGATTTAGGCTTCCCAGACGCGCGGGGCCGACCGTGGGAGGGCCGCGGTGCCGGAGTCCCTGCGGCTGCTGGAGCTGTGGCTCGAGGAGCTACGGGGCCTCGGAGGCTACCGGGGCCTGGTGCTCGGCCACCATGTGTCGCCCTGGCTGCTGGCCTTGAGGCTCTCGAGGCTGCTCGCAGACAGGCTCGGAGGACCCGTGGTCTGCGTCGCGCCCCGGGAGGCTCGCAGCCTGCTGCTCAGCGGGGGCG
>JAADFC010000038.1 GCA_013153105.1 Thermoproteota archaeon | reverse complement strand
GGCGAGGCCGGCGGCGAGCCTCAACCCGGCTCCTCCCTCAGGAGGGCCATCTTGTTCCAGGGGAGCGGCACGCCCCCGTCTATACCGCCCCAGGTGAAGAAGAACCGGGCCTCCACCCCGGGCCTCTCGACGAGGTAGATGTAGGGGTAGTACAGCGCTATACGCGGCAGCTCCCCCGCCGCCAGCTCCTCTATAGCGTACGCCGCCTCCAGCGCCTCCTGCCTCGACGCCGCCCCCGCCAGCGCGGCGGCGAGCCTCCGGTACTCCCCGCTGCTCCAGGCGGGGGCGATGCGGGTGAACACCCAGGAGAGCGCCTTCACACTATTCCCCGCGGCGCCGTGGCCGCTTACCACCATGTCGAACCCTCCCCCCTTCACGAGGCTGTCAAGCTGCTTGAACGAGGCCACAGTCTTCACCCTCACACAGACCCCGACGCGGCGCAGCATCTCGCCAACCACCAGAGCCTCCTGCTCCAGCTGCCTGGGAGCCACGAGCAGGGGCCTCCACGCGGTGCCGTTGGGCAGCTCCCTGCACCCGTCCCCGTCCACGTCGCGGAGCCCCAGCCCCTCCAGCAGCCTCCCAGCCTCCACCGGGTCGTAGGTGAAGCTCCTGGGCAGCCTGGGGCTGTAGAACCAGCTGTAGGGCGGCACGTACCCCGGCGCCCCGGGCACGGCGGCCTCGAGGCTCCCCACAGCCCTCAACACGAGCTCCGTAAGGTTCAACGCGTATGCAACAGCACGGCGGAACACGGGGCTGCTAGTCGGCCACCTGTCCAGGTTGAAGCCGAGGAAGGCGACCCAGTACATCGGCCCCTTCTCAACCCTCACACCCTCAACCCTCTCCTCGACGAGCCTCACGAGCCTCCACGCCTTACCCATAAACGCGGCCGCGTCAGCCTCGCCGGAGACCAGCGCCTCCGCCGACGCCCGGGGCTCCGTTATCCCCCCAGGCGCGGCGAGCACCAGCGTCCCGTAGAGCTGCCTGGGGCCCCACCAGTACGGGTTAGCCTTCAACACGTAGCCCCTGCCCGGCTCGTAGCTCTCAACCACGTACGGCCCCGAGCCCACCGTGGCGCCGGGCCCCCGGTAGGTGTAGGGGTCCCCGACCCCCTCCCACACGTGGCGCGGTATGATGAACACGGTCGCGGCGACGTCCTCGGCGAAGAAGGGGTCCGGCCCCTTCAGCCTGAACACCACCGTGTAGGGGTCCGGCGCCTCTATAGACTCTATCCTGCTGAAGTTGACGCCGCCCCAGTGCCAGCCGTGCCTAGACATGTACTCGAACGTGAACACCACATCGCCGGCGGTAAGGGGTTCACCGTCGCTCCACCTAACGCCGCGGCGGAGGTGGAACACCCACACCCTACCCCCATCCAGGGACTCCCACGACTCCGCCAGCCACGGCACCAGGCCCCGCTCGTCCTTCCAGACCAGCGTGTCGAAGACCAGGCTCGCGGCCACGTAGCCGGGGCCCCTGGGGTAGAAGGCGAAGGGGGTCAGGGGCCCCCAGTCGCCGTAGGAGATGACGAGCCTCCCAGCCTCCTCCCCGCCCCCAGCGGCGGGGCCCTGGTGGCTGGAGAGGAGCAGCACCACGGCGAGCGCCGCCGCGGCGGCGAGCGAGGCCGCGAGGAGCCTGGAGGCGCGCGCCACCCCTAGGTGCACCCCCCAGCTTGGAGGGGTGCACCACGCGCGGGCGCCGCGGGGAAAAATAGGCTCATGAGACCCCGGCCCCCCGGGGCTCGCCCCGGGGAGGCCGAGAGTGCCTAGGTGCCGAATCCGCCTCGTAGCCTTCGACGTCGACGGGGTCCTCGTACCGGTTAGGAGCAGCTGGGCCTACCTCCACGAGCGGCTCGGCACCCACGAGGCCAGCGGCACCAACTACAAGCTGTTCATGGAGGGCCGGATAGGCTACTGGGAGTGGATGTACCTGGACACGCTGGCCTGGATAGAGGCCCGCCCCGGGATAACAAGGTGGGAGCTCGAGGAGCTGTTCGACCCCGTCGAGCCCATCCCCCAGGCCTACGAGGCCGTGAAGCTGCTCAGGGAGGCCGGGATAGAGGCCGCCCTAGTCAGCGGCGGGGTGGACGTGCTCGTCTCCAAGGTGGCCAGGCTCCTGCGCATACGCCACTGGGTCAGCCCGGCCCTCGCCTTCGACCCCTGGGGCCGCCTCATCCCCGGCGGCGACCCCCGCCTGGAGGCGGACAGGAAGGACCGGGCGGTGCTCCGGCTGGCCCGCCGCCTCGGCCTCTCGATGAGGGAGGTGGCCTTCGTCGGGGACAGCGTCTGGGACCTCCGGGGGATGAGGGAGGCCTGCCTCGCCGTGGCTGTGAACACGGAGGACCCGAGGGTGATAGGGGAGGCAGACTACGTGGCCGAGGACCTGCTCGACGCGGTCTACTTCATACTCGAGCACGGCGTCTCCTGGAAGGGCTAGCCCCGTCTATCACCGGCCTCGCCCAGCCCCCGTGGAGTATCCACGCCGCCGCCGCGGCGCCGGTGGCGTAGTTGCTCACGGCCATACCCGTCCAGAGCCCCGTGTCCCCCATGCCGAGCCGGTAGGCGAGCAGGTAGCTGAGGGGTATCCTGAGCAGCCACAGCCTCGCGACGCCGAGCAGCGAGACGAGCAGCGTGTGGCCGCTGCTGCGCGCTATAACGTTAGCCATTATCAGCAGGTTGAACCCCATGGTTGAGGGGCCGAAGATGAGGAGCATCCTCCCCGCCGCCTCGGCCACAGCGGGGTCGCTCGTGAACAGTGATATGAACTCCTCCCGGGCCGCGAGCAGCAGGCCTATATACGCGGAGACTGAGGCGACGACCAGGAGGAGCCCCGTCCTCGCCGCCTTTAGGGCCCGGTCCCGGAGCCCAGCCCCCAGCGACTGCGCCACCACTACGCCCGTGGCCCTCGCCACGGGGAACGCGATTATCCGGTCGATCCCCAGCACCACCTGGCCTATAGCGTAGGCGGCCACCACCGGGGTCCCGAGCCCGTTGACGATGCCGGTCATAGCTATGAAGCCGAGGTTCATCCCCAGCCTCTGCCCCGTCATAGGGGCGCTGACCCGGAGGAGGAGCCGCAGCAGGCTAGGGTCGGGCCTGGCGAGCCGCAGCCTGAGCCCATGCCTTCCCCGGGCGAGGTCGAGCAGCGCGTACCCGCCGCTCACCGCGTCAGCTACCGCGGTCGCGAGCCCCGCGCCGAGCACGCCGAGGCCGAGGGGGAAGATGAACAGGGGGTCGAGCAGGAAGTTGGTCACCGCGGCCAACGCGGATATCTTCGTGGGCGTCTTAGTGTCCCCCGCCGCGCTGAGCGCGAAGCTGTACAGCATGAACGCCGCCGTGAACGGGGTCGAGAGGACCAGGACGCCCAGGTACACAGCCGCGAGGGGCCTTATGTCCGGCGGCACGCCGGTGGCGTCGAGGTAGAAGGGTATCCCCAGGCTCAGCAGCACCGTCCCCGGCACGGTCACCGCGAACAACACCGCAGCTATAGTGGCGAGCGCCCTGTTGGCCTCCTCGAACCTCCCAGCGCCCACGTACTGGCCTATCAGGGCGGAGGCGCTGGAGGCGACGCCGAAGCTGATACTCATCAATATCCCGCGGTAAGGCCACGAGACCGTCGGAGTCCCCAGCGCGGCGCTGCCGAGGCGGGAGAGCCAGAAGGTGTCGGCGAGCTCGTTGAGGCTGCTAAGCCCCGCCGAGACTATGAGGGGGGCGGCGAGCCAGAGGATGAGCCTCCACAGCCTCTCCTCGCCCAGAACCCTGCCCCGCAGCTCCTCGAGGCCGCCGCTCAACCCGGCTCCACAGCCTCCCCCGGCGCCCTGGCCGCGCCGCCGCGGCGGCCCCAGCCAGGCCTTTTATGCAAAAACCCCTGGGGTGGGGCTCGGGGGGTCCACAGTCTCCATCCCCGCCCCGCCGCAGCCGGGGCGG
>JAADFC010000018.1 GCA_013153105.1 Thermoproteota archaeon | reverse complement strand
GGGCTGGGTGGGCTGGTGTTCTTCGACGCGTACCCGCTGGAGGCTGGTGAGAGGGGGCTTGTTGAGGGTGACGTGTTGACTCCCCATTACCGTGCTGGGGGGAGGCTTGTCTCGGAGCTTGATGCTGGGCCTACGCCGGTTGTGGGGTTCTCGCTGGCGCCGGGTGTCCGGTTCAGGTTTGTGGTAGGGGTTGACTGGTGGAGGCTGCGGCGCCGCCTTGAGCGCGCGGGCTGCGCGGGGCTCCAGGCTGACGCTGTCGCTGGGGTTGTTGGGGCCTCTCTTGTCTATGCGTTGGAGCGTGTGGGTCTCGGTGGGAAGTCCACGAGGGGCTACGGGTTCTTCGAGGTCGAGGACTATAGCGTGGAGAGGTGCGACGGGTAGGGGGTGGAGGCCTTGAGCAGCGCCAGGATGTTCCGCGGGAAAATCGGGTACCCGTTTACTGTGGGGGAGCTGCTACTGGCAAAGTTTCTCGCGTTGATGCACGACCCGCCCTGGAAGCCCCTGTTAATAGGTAACGGGCTCTATAGTGGACTTCTGGACGACTTTAGGGGATGTGCTAAGGATTGTAGGCCTGAGGCTACATGCTTTGGTGCTCGCGAGCATGAGCTTCAGGCTGCAGCTCTCACTACATTCCTGTTGTCCAAGGTGGGGCTGCCAAGGTATTGCGGTACGGGTAGGCAGGAGCCGTTCTGTGCCTCGAAGAGCCTTGCTACGAGAGTTATACGCTCTGCTGACCGGCTTGCTAGCTCGTTTGACAGGATAGCGGCGGGCTACGCAGACTACTGGTTCAAGGAGTACGTGGAAGGTATGGGGCTGAAGAAGTGGGCCGAGAAACTCGGTGCGTGCAAGGGCGAGAAGTGTTGGCTGTCTAGCCCGGTTATCCGTGGGCTCTACAATGTGTTTAGGCCGTGGCTCCGGGCTGTCCCGCGCGGTGTTCCGGGGAGGGCTCGGCTTGCTGGTGCTGTCGGGGAGTTTGTTGAGAGGGTTTCCTGTAGGCTTCGGGTGGCTGCTGAGTCGGCTCCGCTGGGGGAGTCTGGGGGTGGTTACTGGGTTGGTGTGTTGAGGCGGGTTTACCACGTGTTCTCGGTGCTTTATGAGCCCTTGTGGCATGGGGCTAGTGGTGGGGCTGCGTGGGGGCCGGCGGATACTCGTGTGCCTACCCATAGTGTCTTCGACCACCTCTACGCTTCGGCTGCGGCGGTGAACCTTGTCGGCGCCGGCTACAAGTGGAGGCGTAGGCAGCACGGGTGGAGGGTGTCTGTGGCGGGGCTGCTGGTGTATGTTGGGTGGAGGGGGCTTGGGGAGTGGCTTCGTGGCTCCAGGAAGCTGAGCGATGTGTGGGTTGCGTCGTGGCTTGCGACTGCGATGGTGTGGTATGCGGTTAAGCGTCTCGTCTGGTGCTTGGGGCCGGATGTGCTGCTTGTGCCTGGGTTCCGTTGGAACCAGTTCTACCTCTCGCTGCTCCGGGAGAAGCTCGGCCGGGAGCTGTTCGAGAAGACTGTGGGTGACGTGGCGCGCGACTTCTACTTCTGGGAGGGCTTCCCCTACTATGGCTACGAGCCTGCGGGGGCCGTGCTGCTGCTCCCCCTGCTCGGCCGCCTCGACGGGGACTGCGACGGTTACAGTGAGGTGGAGGCGCTCCTGGCGGAGGGCGATGACCCGGAGGAGGCCCTGAAGAACGTCGCCGGGAGGCTTGAGGGGGCGCTGCGTGAGAGGCTTGTCGAGGCCTGGAACAGGGTGCTCGGTGCTCTCGAGGAGGCTGCCCGTAGAGAGTTGAGTGGGGAGGCTGCTAGGCTTGTTGAAAAGACGCTCGAGCTGCTCCGTGACCGGCCTCCACTGGAGCCTCTCGTGGTAGTTGTCCCCATCCTCTACGCGGAGCAGGACTGTGGCAACGGCTCCGACAGGAGCCAGGTGCTCGCGAAATGTAGGTGTCGCTTGCTGGTCGTCGGCGGCATCCGCGTGGAAGTCGGGGACGGCTGTCTAGCGGGCGCGCTGCTCGACTGGCTTGAGCGCGGCTGCAAGGGCCGGGAGCTTCTCTGCGAGGTGCTGCGGGCGGCGGAGAAGCCCTCCGACAAGATGCTGGATGCTATTCCCAAGCTTGTCTACGCGCTGGGCTCCTATGAGCTGTTGAGGAGGGTTGAGGAGGAGAGGCTGAGGCCGCCGGTGCCTGGGTGGGCGCGGCTGGCCCCGGTGATGGACGAGGTGCTGGATGCTGCTAGGATGTGGCGCTGCTTCGCCGAGGTGGAGGAGCCGCCTGGGGGCTGGGAGAACTGCAGCGTCTGCCGCCGGGGGGTGGCGGTGCTCCGGGTGCCGGGCCGCGATACGCCGGGGGGCGGGGTCTCGGATGACTACAAGCGGTTCGCCATGAGGCTCTGCAGGGAGGGGGAGAGGGATGTGGAGCAGTGCTGGAGGATGTGGAGGCCGGTGCTCCGGCCGGGGGAGAGGCTCTGCCCCTACTGCCTCGCGAAGAGGCTCGCCGGGCTCCCCGGCTTCTTCGAGGTAGTCGCCGGGAGGCTTGTCGGCTACGAACCTTCCAGGAGGGTGTCGTTCCCCTCTACGGGGGACGTGGCGGGGCTAGCAACTAAGCTGGCGCTGCTGGCCAGCCTGGGGGCGGCCCTCGAGGCCGGAGATGAAAAGCTGCTGGAGGGGCTGCTGGAGGCCTACGCGGGGCCGTTGGCCGAGGCGGTGGAGGGGCTGCCCAGCCGCAGCCCGCTGCACGGCGTGCTGGCGCTGAGGCTGAAGGGCGGCGGGGCGCCCAGCCTGGAGGAGCTGGAGGCCTTCATCCGGGGGAGGTGGTGGACCCCCAGGCTCCTGTGGTGGCACGTGGCCAGGCTCTGGGAGCGGCTGGAGCGGCGGGTGCGCGGCGAGGGGGACGAGGCGCGGAGGAGGCTTCTCCGGGCCGCTGCCGCTGTGCTGCTCGCCGTGGACCTGGAGCTGGAGAGCCTCCTAGACGATGAGAGGGCGCGGGCGGCCCTGGGGAGCGCAGCCCGCGTCCTGCGTGGGGCCGCGGGGAGGCTGAAGGACTGGAGGCGTAGGCTGCTCGACATGGCTGAGGCGCTTGGGAGGCCGAGGATGTACTATGGCCTGCTGCGCTTCGACGTGGACCGTGTCGGCATGCTGCTCTCCGGCCTGGTGCGCCGCGTCGAGCGGCCGCAGGGGGAGGATGGGGGGCTCCTGGAGCCCCGGGGCTACCTGGGGGAGCTGGTGGAGGCTCACTGGCGGAGCCTGGAGGATATGCGGTGCAGCGTCTCCGGGGACTATGGGAGGCGGTGTCTCCGCCACAGGCTGAGCATCGGCTACATGGAGGAGTACTTCGAGACGCTGGGGAGGGCTGTGGAGAAACTCGACCCACTGCTCGGGCTCGCGGAGGCTATGGGTGTGACGGTGCTGGTGTCGCCGAGCTACCACTGGGCTGTGGCGAACAGCGTGGCGTACACGCTGCTCCGCACCCGTATAGTCGTTGAGAGGCTGGGCGGCGTCCCCGTCTACCTCGCGGGCGACGAGGGCATGGCGGCGCTGCCCCCGTGGCTGCCCCGGAGCCTGCTCCCGGAGGGGACGTGGGAGGGCTACATGGGCGAGCTGGGCCGCGCCCTCCGGGAGGTGGGGGCCGAGGCGGGGGAGCCGCTGGAGAGCCCCGCGCTGGCGGCGGCGGCGCTGCTGCCTAGGCTGATGTGGGGCAGCGGCGGCAGGTGGCCCGGCTTCCACCCTGTCAAGCCCCGGGGCCGGGGGAGGAGCCTCTACCGCATCCCCGCCCTCGCCGGCTCCACGGTCTCGCTCGGGCTCCGCCTCGCCCACCGCCGCGACCACCTCTACGCCGAGATAGAGGCGGCGGGCGTGCTGGTGGAGCAGGCGAAGCAGCGCGGGGGCGGCCTAGCAGTCTCCATGGGGAGGGTCTCCGCCGCCGAGGCCGCCCGCGGCGCAGCCGCGGCGTCGGCCGTGCTCCCCCTCACCGCTCCCGACG
>JAADFC010000083.1 GCA_013153105.1 Thermoproteota archaeon | reverse complement strand
GCTCGCCGGGTCGGCGGCGACGCCCCCGACACGGGATTCGTAACTGTGGCTGCAGAGGTGGTGGCTGCGGCCGCCGCCCTGCGGCCCGGGGTGCGGGTGGTGGCGCCGAGCGAGCCGGAGCCCGGGTGGGGGCCCCTGCAGAGGCTGCTGGAGATGCTGGAGGCCGAGGGGCTGGCCAGGGTCTACCGGATGCCAATGAGGCCCGGGGGGAGGCTCCGCGCGTGGGACGTGGCGAGGAGGGCTGGCAGGATGGCCCGCGGCTTGTCTGCGAGGCTTGTCGACGTCACCGACGCTCCTCCCCCGGTCGTGGCGGGCCTCTACGGGGGAGGGGTCAGGCTGCTGACGGTCCTGGTCGACATGGGCTACACTGCGGTCTTCCAGAGGTTCGGCTACATGTAGAGTGCGGCGGCGCCGAGCGCGAGGAGGAGGGCCTGCACCAGGCTGGCGGCCGCCGCGGCCCGGGCGGCGCCGGGGACGCCGGAGGTGTAGGCGTAGAAGGGCTTGTTGAGCAGCCCCGCCGCCGTGGCGGCTAGGGCAAGCTTGACCGCCGCCTCCTGGGGGGCCTGCGGCACCACCGCCACTATGGCGGCGCTGCTTGAGACGAAGCCTCCAACCAGAGCCACCGCCATGAGGCTCCCGTGGCCCAGGCGTCGGGCGAGGTAGGAGGCTAGGGCCAGGCCGAGGTAGAGCAGTGTGCTCCTCAGCGCGGCGCTGAAGCGCAGGGGGTTCTCTATCTCCACCCTCACCTCTCCCAGGCCCACCCTCAGGCGGCTCCAGGACGCTAGGCCGGGCAGCGAGGCGAGCGCCGCCGCCGCCAGCAGCGCCGCCAGGCTGTGGGGCTCGAGGCCGGCCAGCCCCGCCACAACTATGGCTATCAGCGTGTTCCTGAGCACCATCGACGTGTTGACGATGGCGGCTATGTGGAAGGCCAGGCTCCTGGCGCGGCTCCCGAGTATCTGGAGCAGGGAGAGCATGGCCGCCTCGCTGTGGGCGAGCCCGCCGAAGAAGGCCGCGTAGGCTATCCCCTCGCTGCCCCGCAGCCTCGCCAGCACGTAGCCCATATAGGAGGTCGCCAGGACAAGGGCGAAGAAGAGGTAGAGGCTCCTCAGGCTAACCCCGTAGAACGAGGCCTCGCTTGCATAGAAGAAGGGGCCTATCACCACGAGGACGACTCCAAGCTCGAGCGCCCAGAGAAGCTCCTCGTACATTATCCTGCCCACAAGCTGCTCCGCAGGCAGCTTTATAGCCAGCAGGAACGCCGTGAGCACCGCCGTGCTCGCGGCGAGCAGTATCTCGCCGACACCGCTCGCAACCCCTATAGCCATGTCAACGAACAGCACTATTATCGTCGTTATACCGGCCATCCTAGCCACCACGAGCCTGTAGGCGGAGAACACTACCACGACCGCGCCGAAGAGGCCTATGAACGCGAGGGCCAGGCCGAGGGGTATCAGGCCACTATCCCAGAGGTAGGACACTAGCGAAGTGTAGACCGCGACCAGCGTGAAGGTGCGCAGGCCGGGGAACTCCTTCACAACCAGCTCCTCCGGCCCCGGCCTCCGCCGCCTGCTCCTGGCCAGCGCGGCCCTCGCCTTCTCCCTCTCAATACCTATCAACATGCCGGCCAGGGCGGCGACGAGTATACGCGCAAGCGGCTCCGAGGCCAGGCCGCCAGCGGCCTCCAACCCTGCAGCCGCCCGGCGCCGGCGGCAGCGCGCCCCAGGTATTAGAGGTAGTAGGGGCGCACGTACTCCTCCACCGGCGGCACCGGCGGCGGCTCCCTCTTGTGCCTGCTGGCCTCGTGGAGCTCCAGCACCTTCCTAACCTTCCAGATCTCCAGGCCGGTGGCCGCGGCAGCCTCTTCCGGCTTGAGCTTGAGGTCGAAGAGCGCGTAGAGGATGAGGTCTATCTCGTCGTAGCTGAGGCCCAGCTCCTCCTCGGCCATCTGGCCCGGCCACAGCCTAGGGCTGCTCGGCTTGAACGCCACCTCCCTCGGCACGCCGAGGTGGAGGGCGAGCCTCCTCACCTGGCTCTTGTAGAGGCAGCCGAGAGGGTGCATGTCCGCCGCGCCGTCGCCGTACTTTGTGAAGTAGCCTATGAGTATCTCGCTCCTGTCCCCCGTACCCATTACAAGGCGGTTCTCCATGTTTGCGTAGAGGTAGAGGAGGCTCATCCTTATCCGGGCCCGGAGGTTGCCCAGGCTCTTCCTGTCAGGCATCTCCCCGGAGGCCGCCAGGTACGCGTCCACTATAGGCTTGATGTCTATAGTCTTGTAGGACACGTTGAACTTCTCCACTAGCATATGGGCGTGCTCGACATCCTCCATTGGAGTGACAGAGGAGTCGGGGAGTATTAGCGCGAGCACCGCGTCGGGGCCGAGGGCCTTGACTGCGAGGGCCAGGGCTGCCGCGGAGTCTACACCGCCGCTGACGCCCAGCACCACACCCTCCGCGGACGCAGAGGACACCATCCCCCGGACAAACTCCGCCAGCCTATCAGCCACCTTGCCATAGTCGAGACGGGTTATCCGCTCAAGCGTCACCGACTCCCCCATCATGCCAGTCCACCGGGGCACAGTCTCCCGGAGGGCAGGCCCCAGCCAGGCTGCCCAGGGCGCCCGGGCTCGTGTCCTCAATTTAACCTCGGCAGCCCTCCCACCCTGCATCACGGGCTGGCTCAGCCTTGGAGGCTGTAGTCCTCGGCCTCGGCCCAGTCATATCCTCTGTAGACGTAGCCGTTGTGGACGAGAACAGTGAGGCCCTGGGCGTGACCAGGCTCCAGCTTATGGAGAACGCCGGGCGGAGCGTGGCCTTGGAGGCTGCCAGGAGGCTACGGCCGGGCGGCAGGGTGGCGGTGTTCGCCGGCCCCGGCGGCAACGGGGGGGACGGGCTTGCTGCGGCGAGGCATCTGGCGCTGCAGGGGTTCAGGGTGGCCGTGTACCTGGTCTCGCCGTGCGGCACGCCGAGGAGCCGCGAGGCCTCCGCTATGCTCGAGGCCGTCAACCGTATGGACTATAGCGTCGAGCTGCACGTGGCCAAGAGCCCGGAGGGGCTGCCCGACACCGTCGAGGCTGACCTTGTCGTCGACGCGCTGCTGGGCGTGGGCGCGAGGGGGGCCCCTAGGAGCCCCTACCGGGAGGCGATAAGGCTCATCAACAGCCTTGAAGCTGTGAAGCTGGCCGTGGATGTTCCGAGCGGCCTCGACGCCGACACGGGGGAGGCGCCCGGCGAGGTGGTTAGGGCGGACGTCACGGTTACCCTGCACAAACCGAAGCCCGGCCTCCTGAGGCGCCGCGACCTGGCGGGCGAGATTGTTGTAGCCCCGATAGGGGCCCCGCCGGAGGCGGAGGTCTACGTGGGCCCCGGCGACGTCTCGCACCGTGTCCCTAGGCGGAGGTGGGACCACCGCAAGGGGCGCGGCGGCCGGGTCCTCATAGTGGGCGGCTCCGAGGAGTACACGGGGGCCCCCATAATAGCCGGGCTGGCCGCGGAGGCGGCGGGCGTAGACCTGGTATTCATAGCATCGACCCCAAACGTTGCAGCCGCCGCAGCGTCTAGGCCGACGCTGATACCCGTCAGGCTGGAGGGGCACCCCTCGCTCCACCCTGACCATCTAGGGAGGCTGCTGCCGCTACTGCAGCGCGTCGACGCCGTGGCCGTGGGCATGGGCCTGGGCTCGAGGAGCGAGACGATAGAGGCCGTGGAGAAGCTCGTGGAGGAGGCGAGGAGGCTGGGGAAGCCAGTGGTCGTAGACGCGGACGCGCTCAAAGCCGCAGGGGAGCGGCCCTCAATCCTCCAGGGGCCCAGGACCGTGGCGACGCCCCACGACAGGGAGTACGAGCGCGCCTTCGGCGAGGCGCCCCCGCCAGTCACCTGCATCCCCGAGAGAGTCGCGGCCGCCGCCAGAGCCGCCCGCAGCCGCCAGGGGCTGGTGGTGCTCCTGAAGGGGCCCGTCGACGTCGTC
>JAADFC010000132.1 GCA_013153105.1 Thermoproteota archaeon | reverse complement strand
CGGGCGCCGCGGTAGCCTACGGCGTCTCCAAGATGGTCGAGCGCGGCGCCGAGAAGGCCAAGGAGGAGATGAAGAAGCAGGAGGGCCAGCAGAAGCAGTAGCCCCGCCCGCGAGGCTGCCCGGACGCTGAGAATGGGGGTGACGTGGGGTGCCGGAGCCGCTGGGCGGCAGCCCCGGCGACATATACAGCTTCGCCGTCTACTACGCCTTCTGGCCTGCCTTCGCCGTGTTCGTGGGCGGCGCGGTGTACAGGATAGCCAAGATGCTCCTCCGCTGGCGCCGCGTGGTCAAGGCGGAGCCCAGGCGCCGCGGCGCAGGCGCGGCGGTGGTGGGGCTCATAAGGACCTTCATAGACCCGATAATATTCACTGCGAGGAGGAAGCCCCACGACTTCCTGGCGGGCCTGGTGGCGCTCCACCTGCTCGGCGTCATCCCCCTGATATTCCTGCTGGGCCACCACGTGGTGTTCTTCAGCTACTGGTTCCCATGGTACAAGGTGGTCGCCGAGAAGGGGCTCTGGATACCCCTCAGCGCGACCAGCTCTGTGCTCGAGCTGACCTCGCCGATATACCCGGCCACGACTAAGTTCACCGAGACCATCTGGGGGCCCCTGGTGGCCGTGCTTAACGGCGACCTGCTGGCGATACTCGCGATAATAGCGGTGGGCTTCAAGCTGGGCATGAAGCTGGCGGAGAGGCTGGAGGGCCTGCCGCACGTGAGGCTGAGCGACTACTTCTCGCTGGCCCTGCTGCTGTTCATACTGGCCACCGGCTACATGGCGGCGAGGCACCACGCCCTCGGCGCGGAGACCGTGGACGTGGCCACGTACAGGACGATACTCGGCCTCCACATACTGGGCGCGGAGCTGCTGCTGGCCCTGCTGCCGTTCAGCAAGTTCTGGCACTTCGTCTTCGGCTACTGGTACGGCAAGCTCCACGAGTGGTACGAGGTCCGCGTCGAGAAGGGCGTCGTCTAACCCCCCAGCCTCAGGCTCCCCGTGGCCGAGGCGCAAGGGCATGAGGCGGAGGTGGCCCGCGCATGGCGGCTCTACCCCCTTCCGTGGCTAAGGCCCTGGAGGAGGCTCGGAAGCTGGTCGACTGGGAGGGCTTCGACAGGGGCCGCGTGGAGGCTGCGATAAAGGAGATGCTGTCCAAGGTCGACGTGGTCTACACGCACTACCTAGAGAACTGCGTGGGCTGCGCGGCCTGCGCCCCCGCGTGCCCCTACTACCCTGTCAGCGAGAAGTATGGCCCCGTGGAGAAGGCGGAGCACACCCGCCACATCTACCGCAGGGAGGCCACTCTGCTGGGCAGGCTGCTGGGCCCGCTGCTCGACGCTAAGAAGCCGAAGAAGCCGGAGCACCTGGACATGCTAGTGGAGATGGTGTACCGCTGCACCAACTGCGGCGCCTGCTACCTCGCCTGCCCCTTCGGCATCGACAGCGGCTCGGTGATCAAGGGGCTGCTGGCGGGCCTCGTCTCCAGGGCGGGCAGGCTGCCCCTGTTGATGGCGGTGTTCGAGGCACTCGAGAGGACCGGCGCGTTCATGGAGGTGCCCGCGCTCCGGCAGATATGGGATGACGTGATGAAGAAAGCCGCGGATGCTATAGGCAGGGAGCTGCCGTTCGACAAGCCTGGAAGCGACTACATGCTGTTCGTCAGCATGGCTGACGCGATGTTCTACCCCGACGCGGTCATCGGGGCAGTAAGGATACTCGAGAAGAGCGGCGTGGACTGGACGCTCCCCAGCCAGCCGCTGGGGTTCAGGCCGCCGATAGCGGCGGTGGTGGGCTTCAGCCCGGAGGCCAAGCAGGTACTGAAGGCCCTCGATGAGAGGATAAGCAAGCTGCAGCCGCGCAGCCTAGTGCTGCTCGACGGCGGCTTCGTCTACCTCTGGATGCGCTGGAACCTGCCCAAGGTGCTGGGCCGCCGCCCGAGCTACAGGGTGCTCCACATAGTGGAGTTCGCCTACCAGATGCTGCGGGAGGGGAGGCTCAAGCTCCGCCAGACCGAGGATCCGGTGACCTGGCACGACCCCTGCCAGCTCGCCAGGAGGAGCGGCGTCACCAGGGAGCCGGTGGAGGTGCTCAAGGCCGCCAGCAGGGGGTTCCGGCTGCTCCCCCACCATGGCGCCGAGAGTCTATGCTGCGGCGGTGGCGGCGGCATCGGCTGTCTGAGTATGCAGATGATAGAGCAGATGGCGAAGATAGTCGGCGTGGACCCGTCGATGCTTGTCACGGGGGAGAAGGAGAGGAGGTTCATCGAGAAGACCCAGGAGGCCTGGGCGATAGCGGTGAAGAGGAAGATAGACGATATAAGGAAGAGCGGCGCCAAGACCGTTGTGACGGCCTGCCCGGTTTGCATGCACAGCATAGAGGGCGGCGCGAGGCTCTACGGGCTCGACATAGAGGTTAAGCATATAGCGGCATACCTGGCGGAGCGGCTCGCCTAGCCCGGCCCCGTTTTTACCCGGCTCCACCCGGCCCTAGGCCGAACCCGCTTCTAGGAGGAGCCTGCTACTATTACATCTCGCCAAGGGGGATACCCTAATCTCCCTCCGGCCGCCCTTTCATCCAGGCTGGTGCCCGGGGTCTTGTTCGCCAAGCACCCTCTGGACCCGGCGCGGGAGCGCCTAGACGAGAAGGGGCTCGCGGATGCTCTCAGGCTCGCGGTTATAGCCGAGCTCGACGCGATAAGCTTCTACCTCCAGGTGGCCAGGGCCTCGCCGAGAGAGGACGTGAGGAAGGTGTTCGAGGACGTGGCGGACTAGGAGAGGGTGCACGTGGGCGAGTTTCTCGAGATGCTCCGCCGCCTCGACCCCGCCCAGGCTGAGAGGCTCGAGGAGGGCTACCGGGAGGTGCTCGAGCTGCTCGGCGAGCGCGCCGGCGGAGGCTCCGGCCGGGCCGCAGGCTCCCCCTCTAGCTCCAGCTCCGGCGGCGAGGGCGGCGGCTCTGGGGGCGACCCGCCCAGCGGTCTCGGTGTTGTGGAGCGGCTCTTCCTCGAGGCGCTCGGGGAGCTGCGCGTCCTGCCCCGTGTGCTGCCTGTCACCAGGCTGGGCCCCGGCGTCGACTACGTCGCCGAGCCCCGTGTGGTGCTGAGCGAGCAGGGCGTGGTCGTTGAGGGGGAGCAGGTTCTGCCCCTAGAGGAGGTCTCTGTCGAGTTCCTGGTCCCCAGGAGGCTCCTCGAGCGGAGCGGCAGGCTTGGAGAGGGGGAGCTGGCGCCGGTGGTGCGGTACGCCGCCTCCAGGATGGCTGTGCTCGAGGAGAAGCTGATTGTGGACAGGCTGCTCTCCCTCGAGAAGGAGCGCGGCGCGGGGATGAGGGGCTGGGAGGCGCCTGGCGAGGCGGTTGAGGATGTCGCCAGGGCGCTGGCGGAGCTGGAGTCTGAGGGCATCCGGGGGCCCTGGCTGCTGCTGGTGCCTCCGCAGAGGTATGCGAGGCTCCTCCAGGTGAGCGAGCGGGCGGGCGTAATGGAGCTGGCGAGGCTCGAGAAGCTCGTCGGCCGCGTGGTCCGGGCAGCCTCCCTCCCGCATGACCGTGCTGTGCTGCTCGCCGCGGACCCCGCGGTGGCCGACCTGGTGGTGGGCGTGGAGCCGAGGGTGGAGGAGATAGGCCCGGAGCCCGGCGGCTACAGGTACCGGGCCTGGGAGACGGTGGCCCTCCGCATCCGCAACCCGAGAGGCGTGCTGGTGCTAGCCCAGGGCTAGCCGGGTGGCGCCTCCCTCCTTTTAGAGCCCGGCCCCGCCGCCCCCACCCGGGCGGTAGGGGCTTGGCAAGGCCGCTAGCGGGCCTCCTCCTCGTCGCCGCGGCTGAGCTTCCCCTGCTCGGGCTCTCCGCGGCCCTCTACGCCTCCGGCAGCCCGGTCCCACCGTTCCCCCTGTTCATGCTATCCTGGCTCCTCCTCCCCGCGGCTGCGCTGCTGCTCGCCTACCGGCCCCGCGCCGCCGCCGCGGCCGGGCTCCTCCTCGCCGCCCACGGCGTGGCGGTGGCGGTGTGGCCGGGGCTCCTGCTCCCCG
>JAADFC010000034.1 GCA_013153105.1 Thermoproteota archaeon | reverse complement strand
TCAGCCGCCCACCTCCGCAGCGGCCCCTCCAGCGCCTCCCGGAGCGCCTCGTAGAGCAGCCTCCACCCCTCCCGCCTCGACCCCTGCAACGTCATCCCCCGCGGAGGCGCCCTCGAAGCGGAGCCAGACGACGCGCTGTGGGTAGGGTATCTCGACGCCGGACCGGTCCAGCTCCTCCTTTATCGCGGCGAGCAGCTCGCGGCCCACCTTTATCCAGTGGCTGCTCGGCACCCAGAAGAGGACCCGTAGCACCACCGCGCTGTCGCCCAGCTCCTCCACGTAGACCGCGGGCTCGGGCTCCCTGAGCACCAGCGGGTGCGAGTGGAGCACCCTCCTCACAGCCTCGACGGCTTCGGGTATGCTGCTCCGGTAGCTTATCCCCACCCGGTACCCTATCCTCACGGCGGCCACGTGGCTGTAGTTTGTTATGCTGGACTGGAACACCCTCTCGTTGGGTATCCTCAGCTCCAGCCCGTCCAGGGTCTCTATCCTCGTCGAGAAGAGGGTGACATCGGCCACCCTCCCGGTGACCCCCAGCTCCTCCAGCCTCACCAGGTCCCCCTTCTCGAGCGGCTTGTCTATGAAGAGGAAGAGGCCGCTGAAGAAGTTGCTCGCCACCGTCTGAGCCGCGAAGCCCAGCGCGGCCGCGAACAGGCTGCCGGCGAACGCGAAGCCCGTCACGTCAACCCCCGCCAGCCCCAGCCCAACCAGCCCCGCGACCACCACCACCGTGTAGTAGACGAGCCTTGACACGACGTCGACGGCTCCCTTGGGCACCTGGCCCAGGATGAGGGTGCGCCGCACCATGCGGCGGAGCAGCATACCCACAACTATACCCACGGCGACGGAGGCGAGGAAAACGGTCAACCCGTAGAAGCCCGTGGCCACCCTCGAGGCGACGTCGGCGAGCCGCGCGAAGAGCTCCACAGGCAAGCCCGGGCTACCCTGCAGGGTACTGTAGCCTCCCGGGGGCTGCGGCGCCCGCGTTTTGAGGCCCAGGCCCCGTCTCCGCCGGGGAGGGGCGAGGCGTTAATCACGAGGCGCGAGCCTCCAGCCGGGTGCCCGGCGGGTAGCCCACCCGCCCGACGCCCGGGGCCCGCGGGAGCCCGGGGGTTGGGTGAGGGCGGGGTCCACTGGGCGGCGCCCATCCGCGGTTCTCCCCCGTCTCCTCCGGGTCCGCGTGCCGGCCTGCTTCTCCCCGCTGCCGGGTGCCGCTGTGGGCCCGTGGTGGTCCATGGTGTTGATTTGTTTTGTTCGTGTTGTGTATACGCTGTTTCGTGCCGCCGTCACGGGCGGCGGAGGCTATATCTGATGTACGTTAACGGGCGTACACGCATTTTCTATGTTGGGTGGACGGTGTTGGCTCGGCGGGGGCTGCTCCAGCGGATACGCGGCATGAGCGTGGCATGGTTCTCCTTCAACCTCGCCACATCAGCGATTATACTGGCGAGCGAGGCCCTCGGCCAGGCTGCGGGGCTGCCGGCGCTCCAGAGCCTAGCGAGGATTCTAGCATACGCCAACACTGTAGTCTACATATTGATAGCGGCCTTCTTCGCGGTGAAGCTTAGGCTCGCGGGCAGGGAGGTCCTCGAGGCGCTCAAGCACCCGGTGAAAGGCCCCTTCATGACTGCGATAAGCATCTCCACCATGCTGCTGGCCTTGGACTGGGGCGTCGTGCTGGGCAGGCCTGACGTGGGCGCCGCCTTCTTCTACGCGGGGCTGCTGCTGCACACGCTGCTGTTCACGGTGATACTCCACTCGCTGGTCATGCACCCGGGCGTCGAGGTGCACTACATGAACCCGGGCTGGTACATGCCCGCCGTGGGCAACGTGCTGGTACCCTACATCGGGGGCGTGCTGGAGGCTAAGGGTGTACCGGTGCCCCACAGCCTTCTCGGCGTCTACCTCGGCACCGGGGTCATCTTCTGGGTGGCGCTGTTCGCCATCTGGCTGTACAGGAGCATCTTCCACCACCCGCCGCCCGGGAGGCTGATAGCGGCCACGTGGATCAACCTGGCGCCGCCGAGCGTGGCGCCTATGGCCTACGAGTCGCTGCTCGGCCTGATGCCGCACCAGGCGAGGGAGGCCGCAGCCAGGGCTGCAGCTGAGGCCCCGTCGCTGGCTCCGTACCTGCAGGCGTTCTTCGAGCTGTTCTACTACACGTTCTGGGGGCTGGCGGGGCTGCTGTTCCTGCTGATACTAGTGCTCACCGTAGAGTATGTGAGGAGGGGCTGGATGGAGTTCGCTGAGAGCTGGTGGGCCTTCGTGTTCCCCGTCGCCGCCTACAGCATCTCCACCGTGCACCTCTACATGCACAGGCCGTGGGAGGGCTGGCTGCTCTACTACGCGGCGCTGCTCTACGGGGTCACATGGTTCTTCTACACGGTGACCACTGTAATGAGCGTGAGGCACGCACTGAGGCTGAGGAGGCTGGAGGGCGAGCTGCAGGAGAGCCCGGCAGCAGCCGCCACGGCTGGGGGTGGTGGCGGGGGCCGCTAGGTTGAATGTGTACCCCCGCCGGCCCCGCGTTTTTCTATCGGGAGCCGAGCTATGCGCCGCGCTGGTGCGGGGGCTCTCCCCCCGCTGCTTCTCGCCGCCGCCCTCGTGGCCGCGGTGGCTGCCGCTGTGGGGCAGTGGGAGCTGGTCTCCTACTCGTGGAGCGGCCCCGGCCCCGGGGGCGAGGCGCTGCCGGGCGGGGAGGCTTCGCTCAGCGTCTCCCTCCGCTACCTCGGCGGCGGTGTCGCGGGGAACGTTAGCGTCTGCGTCTCGCTGCCGCAGGGGTTCACTCTGGCGCCTGGGGAGGCGCCGTGCAGCCTCGCCGGCGACGTGGCCGGGGGAGGCGTCGCGTCGGCCTCGTGGCGGGTGCTGGTGGGCTCCAGCGTGTCGCCCGGCGTCTACACGGCGGCGGTCACGGTCTACTATAGCGTGAACGGCTCCGCGGCAAGTGAGAGCTTCACCGTGGAGCTGGAGGTGGCGGAGCCTCCGAGGCCGGCGCTGGAGGTCGTGGAGGCCTACTGGGACACGGGCGGCTACCCCGGCTCGCGCGGCACCCTGGTGCTCGTCTTCGAGAACCGGGGCGGAGTCGACGTCTCCGGCGGCGTGTTGACTGTCACTCTTCCACGGGTGTTCGAGCCGTCGGAGGCCAGGGTGGAGCTTCCCCCGGTGCCCGCGGGCGGGCTGGCCCGGGTCGAGCTGGGGGTCGCCGTGGACCGGGGGGCGGCTCCGGGCGTCTACCGCGGCTCGTGGAGCGGCGTGGTCTCCGCCTCGGCGGGCGGAGTCTCCTACACCGCTGAGGTCTCGGGGGGTTTCAGCGTCGAGGTGCTCCCCGCCCCCGGGGATGTGGTCTCCCTGGTGGGCTACGGTTTCGAGCCTGGGGAGGCTGCTGCGGCTGGCGGCGGCGGGTCTAGGCTCTACGCGCTGCTGCGGGTCGAGAGGCCCGGGGCTGTGGTGAGGGCCGTCTACGCCTGGTTCGAGCTGCTCGAGGGCGGCGTGTTCGTGAACGGGTCCCGGACGGGCTTCGCCTTCTACGGCGCCCCCGTCGAGTACGGGGGGCTCGTGCCGCTGGAGTCGCCGCCGCTGGCCCGGGTGGAGGGCAGGGTCATCCTCGTGCTCCGCGTGGAGGCTCTCGTCGAGGAGGGCGGGAGCCTCTACTGGGTCGAGGGCTCGTGGAGGCTCTCGGTGGAGCCCTCGGCCTCGAGGCTGGTGAGGGTCCGGGCGTACTGGGCCGAGGGCAGCGTCTACCCCGGCTCGCGCGGCACCCTGGTGCTGGTGGTCGAGAACCCTGGGCCGGGGAGCCTGGAGGCCGACCTAGTCCTCAGGCTGCCCGAGGGGTTCGAGCCCCGCGTGCTCCACGCCGGCCCCATCGTGGTGGCGGGGGGCGGCGCGGGGGAGGCTAGGGTCGAGGTGAGCGTCTCCCGTGGCGTGGCGCCGGGGGTCTACCCGGTGGAGTGCAGGCTGGAGGGCATAGTCTCCCAGGGCTCCGCGGCGGCGCCGGTGAACGAGTCGTGCAGGCTGCTGCTGCGGGTGGAGCGGCCGCCGGGGTGGGGGCTGGAGCTGGTCTACGCCGGCTGGGGCTTCGGCGACGAGGCGCCTCCGCTGGTGAGGGGT